>NZ_JBIXLM010000018.1:0-85052 GCF_045798545.1 Paeniglutamicibacter sp. ORCA_105
CGGTTTGCGCATCGGCACCCCGGCCCTGGCCACCCGCGGCTTCTCCGAGGCCGCGTTCGTGGAGGTCGCGGACATCATCGCCGAGACCCTCATCGCCGGCACCCAGGAGAACAACGAGGCCACGCTCGCGGCCCTGAAGGACCGCGTGCACGCCCTGGCCAACGCCCACCCGCTGTACCCGAACCTCGCCCCGATTGGAGCATAAGACCATGGCCGACATCCTCCCCGAGCACCCGGAATTCCTCTGGCGCAATCCGGAACCCAAGTCCTCCTACGACGCAGTCATCGTCGGCGGGGGCGGGCACGGCCTGGCCACCGCCTACTACCTGGCCAAGAACCACGGCATGACAAACATCGCCGTCCTGGAACGCGGCTGGCTGGCCGGCGGCAACATGGCCCGCAACACCACGATCATTCGCTCCAACTACCTCTGGGACGAATCCGCCGGCATCTACGAAAAGTCCCTCAAGCTCTGGGAGCAGCTGCCCGAGGAACTCGAATACGACTTCCTCTTCTCCCAGCGTGGGGTCATGAACCTCGCCCACACCCTGGGCGACGTGCGCGAGTCCATGCGCCGGGTCGGGGCCAACCAGCTCAACGGCGTGGACGCCGAATGGATCACCCCCGAGCAGGTCAAGGAACTGTGCCCGATCATCAACATCGGGGACGACATCCGCTACCCGGTCATGGGCGCGACCTACCAGCCGCGTGCGGGCATCGCCAAGCACGACCACGTCGCCTGGGCCTTCGCCCGCAAGTGCGACGAAATGGGCGTGGACATCATCCAGAACTGCGAAGTCACCGGCTTCATCAAGGACGGCAACCGGGTCACCGGCGTCAAGACGTCCCGCGGCACCATCAACGCCGGCAAGGTCGCCCTCTGCGGCGCCGGGCACTCCTCGGTGCTGGCCGAACAGGCCGGCTTCGAACTGCCCATCCAGTCCCACCCGCTGCAGGCACTGGTCTCCGAACTGCACGAACCGGTCCACCCGACGGTCGTCATGTCCAACCACGTGCACGTCTACGTCTCCCAGGCCCACAAGGGCGAACTGGTCATGGGCGCGGGCATCGACTCCTACAACGGCTACGGCCAGCGCGGCGCCTTCCACGTGATCGAGGAGCAGATGGCAGCCGCCGTCGAGCTCTTCCCGATCTTCGGCCGGGCACACGTGCTGCGCACCTGGGGCGGCATCGTGGACACCACCATGGACGCCTCCCCGATCGTCTCCAAGACCCCGATCGACCAGCTCTACGTGAACTGCGGCTGGGGAACCGGCGGCTTCAAGGGCACCCCGGGCGCCGGGTACACCTTCGCCCACACCATCGCCAACGACGAGGCGCACGAGCTCAACGCGGGCTTCTCCATCGAGCGCTTCGAGACCGGCCACCTCATCGACGAACACGGCGCCGCAGCCGTGGCCCACTAGAAAGGGATCCACACAAAATGATGCTCATCGAATGCCCCTGGTGTGGGCCCCGAAACGAGACCGAATACGGCTACGGCGGCGAGGCCCACGTGGCCTACCCCGAGGACCCCTCGGCCCTGAACGACAACGAGTGGGCCAAGTACCTGTTCTACCGCCAGAACCCCAAGGGGCTCTTCGCCGAACGCTGGGTCCACTCCGCCGGCTGCCGCCGCTGGTTCAACGCGGTGCGCGACACCGTGACCTATGAATTCAAGGCCGTCTACAAGCCCGGCGAGCCGCAGCCGATCAAGACCACCAACGCCCCGGCACAGGGAGGAACCAAGTGAGCACCACTTCTTCGCACCGACTCGGCGCGGAAGCAGCCGTCTCGGCCCGCATCGACCGCACCCGCGAACTCTCCTTCACCGTTGACGGCAAGTCGTTCACCGGGTTCGCCGGGGACACCGTGGCCTCGGCCATGCTCGGAGCCGGAATCCGCGCCTGCGGCGACTCGCTCTACCTCAAGCGCCCGCGCGGCATCGTCTCAGCCGGCGTCGAGGAATCCAACGCACTGATCAAGGTCGCCGCCCGCTGGGCCGGACACGTGAATGAATCGATGCTCCCGGCCACCACGGTGGAACTCACCGACGGCATGGACGTCACGCTGCTGCAGGGCCTGGGCCAGCTGGACCCGCGCGCCGACGAGGCCATCTACGACCGCAAGCACGTGCACACCGACGTGCTCATCGTCGGCGCCGGCCCCGCCGGACTGGCGGCGGCCCGCGAGGCGGCCAAGTCCGGCGCCCGCACCATCCTCATCGACGAACAGCCCGAGGCCGGAGGCTCGCTGCTCTCGGCCTCCACCGAGACCATCGACGGCAAGCCCGCCGCCGCATGGATCGCCGAGACCCGCGCGGTCCTGGCCGATGCGCCCGAGTTCACCTACCTCTCCCGCAGCACCGCGTTCGGCAGCTACGACGCCAACTACTTCGTGGCCGTCCAGCGCCGCACCGACCACTTGGCCGGGGAACAGGGTGCGGGAGTGTCCCGCGAGCGCATCTGGCACATCCGTGCCAAGCAGGTCGTGCTGGCCACCGGCGCCCACGAACGCCCGCTGGTGTTCGAGAACAACGACCGCCCGGGCATCATGCTGGCGGCCGCGGCCCGCTCCTACCTAAACCGCTACGGCGTGCAGGTGGGCAACGACATCGTCGTGGCCACCACCAACGACTCCGCCTATGCGCTGGTCGAGGACCTGTTGGCCTCCGGCACCACGGTCGCCGCTGTCGTCGACGCCCGCGAGGAGCCCTCGATCCGCGCCACCGAGGTCTCTGCGCGCGGCATCCGGGTCATCGTCGGCTCCGTGGTTGCCGACACCGCGGCAGGTCCCGACGGCTCGCTGTCCTCGGTCACCATCAGCGGCATCGATGCCGCCGGCGCACTGGTCGGGGACACCGAGACCATCAACGCCGAGGTCCTGGCCGTCTCCGGCGGCTGGAACCCGGTGGTGCACCTACACTCCCAGCGCGAACGCCGACTGGGCTGGAGCGAGGCGCTCTCCGCCTTCGTCCCACAGCACCCGGTGGCCAACCAGCAGACCGCAGGTGCCATGAACGGGCGCCTCGAGCTGGCCTCCGCGCTGGCCGAGGGCGCCCGCGCCGGAGCCGACGCGGCGACCGCCGCAGGATTCAGCACCACCCCATCGGTGCCCAGCGCACCGGTGGAGACCCCGGGCGTTTCGCGCGCCCTGTGGCTGGTTCCCTCGCTGGCAGGCGAGGGTGCCGACTACAAGAGCCACTTCGTGGACTTCCAGCGCGACCAGACCGTGGCCGACGTGCTGCGTTCGGTCGGCGCGGGCATGCGCTCGGTGGAGCACGTGAAGCGCTACACCTCCATCTCCACGGCGAACGACCAGGGCAAGACTTCCGGGGTCAACGCCATCGGCGTGATCGCCGCCGCCCTGGACATCAACGACGTGGCGGGCATCGGCACCACCGCCTTCCGCGCCCCCTACACCCCGGTGGCCTTTGCGGCGCTGGCCGGGCGCGAGCGCGGGGAGCTCTTCGACCCGGCCCGCCTGACTTCCATCCACCCGTGGCATGTGGCCCGCGGCGCGCTCTTCGAGGACGTCGGGCAGTGGAAGCGACCCTGGTACTACCCGCTGGAAGGCGAGGACATGGACACCGCGGTCTACCGCGAGTCCAAGGCCGTGCGCGACTCGGTCGGCTTCATGGACGCGTCCACCCTGGGCAAGATCGAGATCCGCGGCAAGGACGCCGGCGAGTTCCTGAACCGCATGTACACCAACGCGTTCAAGAAGCTCAAGCCCGGTCTGGCCCGCTACGGCCTGATGTGCAAGGCCGACGGCATGATCTTCGACGACGGGGTGACGCTGCGCCTGGACGAGGACAGGTTCTTCATGACCACCACCACCGGCGGCGCCGCCGGCGTGCTGGACTGGCTGGAGGAATGGCTGCAGACCGAATGGCCGGAACTGGACGTCACCTGCACCTCGGTCACCGAGCAGTACTCGACCGTCGCTGTCGTGGGGCCCAAGTCCCGCGCGGTGCTGGCCAAGGTCGCCCCCGAACTGGACCTGGACAACGAGTCCTTCCCGTTCATGGCCTTCAAGGAAACCACGCTGGCCTCCGGCATCGAGGCCCGGGTCTGCCGCATCTCCTTCTCCGGCGAACTCGCCTACGAGATCAACGTGCCGTCCTGGTACGGCCTGAAGGTCTGGGAAGACGTGGCGGAAGCCGGGGAGGAATTCAACATCACCCCCTACGGCACCGAGACCATGCACGTGCTGCGCGCAGAAAAGGGATTCATCATCGTCGGGCAGGACACCGACGGCACGGTGACCCCGCAGGACGCCTCGATGGAATGGGTCGTCTCCAAGGTCAAGGACTTTGTGGGCAAGCGTTCCTTCGACCGCGTGGACAACAAGCGCGAGGACCGCAAGCAGCTGGTCACCGTGCTGCCGGCGGACAAGAGCCTCCGGTTGCCCGAAGGCACCCAGCTGGTGAACAAGGGCACCGAACTGACCCAGTCGGTGTCGCCGGTGCCGATGCAGGGGTTCGTCACCTCCAGCTACCTCTCCCCGGCACTGGGCCGCAGCTTCGGCATGGCAATGATTTCCAACGGCCGGGCGCGCATCGGCGAGGAGCTGTCGGCCTTCGTCGACGGCAAGCTCGTGGATGTCGTCGTGGGCGAAACCGTACTTTTTGATTCCGAAGGGAGCCGTCGAGATGGCTGAGCAGGTTTTGACTGATATTTCCGTATTGCGCACCAGTCCGTTGGCGCACCTGGCATCCGCGCTCGAGCAGGGCTCGGTGCAGGGTGAACGCGGCGTGTCGCTGCGCGAGATCGCGTTCACCACCCAGCTCGGCCTGCGGGCCGAGCCGGGAACCGAAGCCCACGCCGCCCTGGCCGCGGCAACCGGCGTCGGCCTGCCGGACTCGGTGGGACAGGTCGCCGGGACCGCTGACGGGACAGCCGTGCTCTGGAGCGGCCCGGACGAGTTCCTGCTGGTTGCACCGGAGGGCACCGAGTTGCTCGGCGACCTGGTCCAGGCACTGGGACAGGCCCCGGGCCAGGTGGTCGACCTCTCGGCCAACCGCACCGTCATCGAGCTCTCGGGACCCAGTGCCCGAGAAGTGCTGGAGAAGGGCTGCCCGGCGGACCTGCACCCGCGCAGCTTCGGCGCGGGAACCGCGATCACCACAGTGCTCGGGCCGGTTCCGGTGCTGCTGTGGAAGAGTGCCGAGGACACCTTCCGGTTGCTGCCGCGGGCGTCCTTTGCCGACTACACGGCGCGCTGGCTGCTCGATGCCATGACGGAATTCGCTTCCGCCCCCATCGACTAGGCGCACGCTGCCAAACTCGTTGCGACCGCGGGCGATCCTGCTTCCCTCCCCAGGGGGGCGGGGTCGCCCGCCGCGCTCGTGGACGCAACATCACGGCACGAAATCGGGAATGCGGGCAACCCGCATCTAAGATTGCCAGCGGAACACCAGCAGCAAAGTAAACAGACCACCCTTCGCGCGGCCCCGGCGGCCGCGCATGTATCGGAGTGCCGAACGTGGATACACCAACTGAAGTCGAACACATCCTCACCGTCGCCTGCGCGGAGCGCCCCGGCATCGTCCATGCGGTGACCGGGTTCCTGCTTGCCCAGGGCCGCGACATCGTCGAGCTCAAGCATTTCGGGGACCGCCGTGCCGGGCAGTTCTTCATGCGCGTCGATTTTGCCGGGGCCGACGCCCCGGGCCTGACCGAGTCCATGCGCGCCGGCTTCGCCTCCCTGGCCGACGAATACGGCATCACCTGGACGCTGGCGCCCAAGGGCACCAAGAAGCGCGTGCTGATCATGGTCTCCAAGTTCGACCACTGCCTTAACGACCTGCTGCACCGGGCCCGCCTGGGCGAGCTGCCCATCGACGTTGTCGCCGTGGTCTCCAACCACACCGACCACCAGTCGCTGGCCGAGTGGCACAACATCCCCTTCTTCCACGTCCCCGTGACCCCGGCGACCAAGCCGGCCGCCGAGGCGAAGCTGCTCGACCTCATTGACGAGTTCGACGTGGAGCTGGTGGTGCTGGCGCGCTACATGCAGGTACTCAGTGACGAGCTCAGCCGCAAGCTCACCGGCAAGACCATCAACATCCACCACTCGTTCCTGCCGTCCTTCAAGGGCGCCAAGCCCTACCACCAGGCCTGGGACCGCGGCGTGAAGACCGTGGGCGCCACCGCCCACTACGTCAATGCCGAGCTCGACGAGGGACCGATCATCTCCCAGCAGGTCCAGGACGTCGACCACACCTACTCCCCCGCGGACCTGGTGGCCGCCGGTCGCGACACCGAATGCAAGGCGCTGTCCAACGCGGTGAAGTGGCACGCCGAGGGACGCGTGTTCCTCTACGGCAACCGCACCGTGGTGCTGCGCTAAAACGCGCCGCACGTTGGGCCGCGGGCCGGCGGGATCCTTTTGGGGTTCCCCGCCGGCCCGAAGCCGTTTAATGGAATGACTGGATCGCGCTCTTGCTCCGGGCTTCCCCGGTTCCCCGCGTGCTTCCTTCGATCCCAGGAACCTTCTCGCGCCGGAGACAACGCCGGATGAAAGGGCGATAAAGCCCATCCAATAATCAAGGCAGTCGTCGCCTCATCACGATTTTCGAATTTTCACTAGTGATCATTTCCTGAAAACCGGGGCCGTGGGCGACCCGAAGGAAACGCCCGCGAAGCGTCGCTCGTGTGCCCCTAGGAAGGGAATGCAGTGCTTCTTAGAAGGCTCGTTCGGCGACGTTCACACGAGTCGCGGAAGCCAGTGCGGCCTTGACCTGTTCCGCTGGCGCCGGTCCTGGAGTCGAGGACTGCAGCTGGTCATCGGGCGTGCCTGGGTCCGCGAGATATATGCGCGTGTATCCTGCGGACTCGGGTTCAAATTTCCAAGTCTCTGCGAGCGTACCCGCATCCAGGGTGTCGAACCCCAGTCGTTCAATGATTGCCGCCGCTTGGCTTTTGGCCTGGGCGTCATTGGACGCGATGGGAAGCACGGATCGATCAGGGGCATCACCGGGGCGGGAAAGAAGGGGAATATGGTGCGCAAGGATGTTGCCGAAGGCCTTGACATAGCGTGCTCCATCCAGCCACCCCGCCACCAACTCACTTGTGGTCATCGCTCCCGTGTCGAGCCCCGCGATGCGGCCATCGCGGAAGGGGTAGTAGTTGCTGGTGTCCAGGACAATCTTGCCCCGCAGTAATCCGGTTGGCAGATCCTTGACTGCGGTGAGCGGAATGGAAAGCGCGATTGCGTCTCCGGCATTGGCCGCTTCTTCAACTGTGCCGGCGGCGGCCAGCGGTCCGAGTTCGGCAATGAGTTCTTGAAGTGATTCGACGCCACGGGAATTCGCAATGACCACGTTCATATTCGATGCAACGGCCAATCGAGCGATTGCCGATCCGATGTTTCCGCTTCCGATGATTCCAAGCGTTGGCATTGCTCTTCCTTTCGATAAAGTCCAGTCGTCCGGGTGCCAGCACTTCACTTGGCAACCGTCCCCCTAGGTCGAACTTCTTCCTCCGCGCCAAAATTCCCTGGTCGGTACCCAGTTTCGCGTGGTCTGCGAGTGCGCTGGTTGCCGGCGCCTCACGGAACCCTAGCGGCCCTGACTAACTGTGTCCCACGCTGACGGCGCCAGAATGACGCCCATGGGAACTGTTCGCGGATCGTTGACATATACCCCCATGGGGTATATGTTATGGGCATGAATGCACACCAGCACCCAGCGGCGGCCCCGGTGGAACCAGGACCGCATTCGAACCACGACCACTCCGGCATGGAGCACGCCATGGAGCACGCTTCCCCAGCCGGGAACGGGCACGGAAACCACGGCGGCCACGGAGACCATGTGGCAGTCTTCCGGAAGCTTTTCTGGGCCATGCTGGCTCTCTCGATCCCGGTTCTGGCCTTCAACGCCATGTTCACCATGCTCATTGGCGTCACCTTGCCCCGGACCGCGTGGATCCCGTGGGTCTCCCCGGTCCTTGGTACGGTGATGTACCTCTGGGGCGGGCGGCCGTTCCTCTCCGGCGCCAAGGACGAGCTCAAGGCCCGCAAGCCGGGGATGATGCTGCTGATCTCCCTGGGCATCACGGTCGCCTTCCTGTCCTCTTGGGGTGCGAGCCTCGGCCTTCTGGACCACGGACTGGACTTCTGGTGGGAACTCGCCTTGCTGATCGTCATCATGCTGCTGGGCCACTGGATCGAGATGCGGTCCCTGGCCCAGACCACCTCGGCCCTGGATTCGCTGGCCGCGCTGTTGCCCGACACCGCCGAACGCATCGTCGGCGGTGAAGTCCAACAGGTAGCCCCCGGCTCCCTGGAACTGGGCGATGTCGTCATCGTGCGCCCCGGCGGACGCATCCCGGCCGACGGGGAAATCACCGACGGAACCGCCGAGATGGACGAGTCGATGATCACCGGCGAGTCCCGCACGGTGTCCCGCGGCCCCGGTCAGCATGTGGTGGCAGGTACCGTCTCCACCGACACCGCCGTCCGCGTGCAGGTCACCGCGATCGGGGCCGACACGACCCTGGCGGGCATCCAGCGCCTGGTCACCGAGGCGCAGGCCTCCAGTTCGCGCGCCCAGCGCATCGCCGACACTGCCGCCGGCTGGCTGTTCTGGTTCGCCTTGGGCGCGGCCCTCATCACCGCCACCGTCTGGTCGCTGCTCGGGGACCCGGACGCCGCGGTCATCCGGACCGTCACGGTGCTGGTCATCGCCTGCCCCCACGCCCTGGGACTGGCGATCCCGCTCGTGGTTTCCATCGCCACCGAACGCGCCGCCAAGGGCGGGGTGCTCATCAAGGACCGGCTCGCCCTGGAGGGCATGCGCCAGGTAACCTCGGTGCTCTTCGACAAGACCGGCACCCTGACCGTCGGCGAACCCGTTCTCACCGAGATCGCAGCGGTACCGGGCCACTCCGAGGACCAGGTCCTGGCCCTCGCTGCGGCCGCCGAATCCGACAGCGAGCACCCGCTGGCCCAGGCGATCACGCGGGCCGCGGGCGAACGCTCACTGTCTCTCTCCCCCGCCACCGGCTTCCGCTCCTCGCCGGCCGAGGGTGTCCGGGCTTCCGTCGACGGCACCGACATCGGGGTCGGCGGCCCGCACCTTTTGGCCACCCATGCCCTTGAGCCGCTGCCGGCCAGCGAGAGTTGGAAGGCGCGCGGGGCAACCATCCTGCACGTGATCGCCGACGGTAGCGTCATCGGGGCACTGGCCCTGGCGGATGAAATCCGTCCCGAATCCCGCGCCGCCGTTGAGGCGCTCCACGCCCGGGGCATCAAAGTCGTCATGATCACCGGGGACGCCTCGGCGGTGGCAGAATCGGTGGGTCGGGAGCTGGGCATCGACAGGGTCTTTGCCGGGGTGCGCCCGGAGCACAAGGCCGCCAAGGTCGCCGGGCTGCAGGCGGAGGGGCAGAAGGTCGCCATGGTCGGGGACGGAGTCAATGACGCACCGGCGCTGGCCCAGGCCGATGTCGGCATCGCCATCGGGGCCGGCACCGATGTGGCCATTGCCTCGGCCGGGGTCATCCTGGCCAGTGACGACCCGCGCTCGGTGCTCTCCGTCCTCGAGCTGTCGCAGGCCAGCTACCGCAAGATGAAGCAGAACCTGTGGTGGGCGGCCGGCTACAACCTGGTATCCGTTCCCCTGGCCGCCGGGGCGCTGGCCGGCATCGGCTTCGTCCTGCCGATGTCCGTCGGTGCGGTGCTGATGTCGGTTTCCACCGTCGTGGTGGCGTTGAATGCGCAGCTGCTGCGCCGCCTGGACCTGCGCCCCGGTGCCGGCCTCGATGGGGACCGCAGGAAGTAGCCGGCACGGCCCCGGCGACCCGCGCACCCTCTTGACATTGACGTTGCGTCAAGATTTACCGTTGATTCCATGGAACGGTCGATACAACAGGTCGCCAGGCTCGCCGGCACCACCAGCCGCACGCTGCGCCACTACGACGACATCGGCCTGCTGCCGCCCAGCCGCATCGGACACAACGGCTACCGGTACTACGACGAGGCGGCTCTGATCCGGCTGCAGCGCGTGCTGCTGCTGCGCGAGCTGGGACTCGGTTTGCCGCAGATCCACCAGGTCATCGAGGCCGAGGCGGACGAGGCCGCGGCGCTGGAAACGCACCTGGCCCTCCTGCGCGCCGAACAAGACCGCCTCGCACGACGGATTGCGGCAGTGCAACACACCATCGATTCACTGCAAGGAAGAGGGAAGCTCATGGCAAAAAACATGTTCGACGGATTTGACCATACGGTGCACCAGGACGAGGTGGAGCAGCGCTGGGGCAAGGAAGCCTATGCTCGCTCCGACGCCTGGTGGCGCGGGCTGGGCAAGGACGGGCAGGAGGACTGGAAGCTCCGGATGAAGGACCTGGGCAATGACTGGATCGCCGCGGCCCGGGATGCCGGAATCACCCCGGACTCCCCGCAGGCCCAGGACCTGGCCCGGCGCCACGTCCAGTGGCTCACCGGCATCCCGGGAACCCCGGCGGCGGAGCCGGGCGGCGACACCAAGGGGTACGTCATGGGCCTGGCGGAGATGTATGTGGCCGACGAGCGCTTCGCCGCGAACTACGGCGGCATCGAGGGCGCGTCCTTCGTGCGCGACGCCCTCGCGATCTACATCAAGACACTGCCGTAGCCGCAAGGAGTGTGCAGGCATCCCGCCTTCTACAGGTGAGTTGGCGCGAACATCTTCAGCAGCGTCTGCACCACCACCACGTTGGGGCCGTCGGCGGCAAAGGATTCCTCGAGCGCCTCGCGCACGTTTTCCGGGTCCACCAGGCGGGCCGGGATCCCGAAGGATTCGGCCAACGCCACGAAGTCCGGGCGGGCCAGCTCGGTGGCGGTGGCCTTCCCGAAGGCCCCTTCCATGTATTCGCGCAGGATCCCGTAGCCACCGTCGTCGACGATCAGCCAGGTCACGGGAGCCTGGTGCTGCTTGGCGGTGGCCAGCTCGGCAATCGAGTACATGGCCGAGCCGTCGCCGGAGACCGCCAGCACGCGCGCCTGGGCCGGCGTCTTGCCCGCTACCTGCAGCCCCAGCGCCCCGCCGATGGCCGAAGGGAAGCCGAAGCCCAAGCCGCCGGCACCCTGGGCGGAGTGGAATTCCCCGGCCTTGGAGTCCCAGCAGCTCCAGCCCCAGTAGGCGGAAATGGTCATGTCCCAGAAGGTCTGCATGTCATCGGGCACCGCGGCGCGGATGTCGGCCATGAACGTGCGCTCCTTGGCCAGGTCCTGGGCATCAAGCCGTGCCATGACCTTGGCCAGGGTGTCGGCAACGACCTTTTCGGGTCCCTGGCCGTGCCAGTCGGCCCCGGTCCCGCCCTCGAACCGGCCCAGCGCCTCGCCCAGGTATTCCAGCGCCGCCTTGGCATCGGCGCGGATGCCGAGGGCGGGACGGTTGGATTCGAGCACGCGCGGCTCGGCATCGATCTGGATCAGGTGCCCGCGCGGTTCCAGGGTGAAGTAGTTGCTGGTGACCTCGCCCAGGGCGGAGCCCACCACGATCAGCACGTCGGCGTCTTCCAGGACCTCGGTGACGTGCCGGTCCTCCACCCAGGACTGCAGCGACAGCGGATGGTTCCACGGAAAGGCCCCGTTGCCGCCGGGCGAGCACACCACCGGTGCGCCCAGGGACTGGGCCACCGCAAGCAGCGCGTCCTTGGCCCCGGCACGGCGCACCCCGCCGCCGGCCACGATCACCGGGCGGCTGGCCTTGGCCAGCCAGCGGACCGCCTCGTCGATGAGTTCGACGCGCGGCGGATGCTCGTAGGCCTCGGCCAGCGCGTCGATGACCGGCGGCACCAGCACCGGGGCGAGCAAGACGTCCTGCGGGACTTCAACCCAGACCGGGCCCTGCGGCACGGTGATCGCATCGGCCCACGCGTCCTGGATGGCCGAGGGGATGCCCGAGGCGTGGTGGACGGTGCGCTGGGACTTGGTGACATTCGCCGCGGAGGCCTTCTGGTCATCGAGCTGGTGCAGCATGCCCTTGCGGCGTGCGCCAAGCCCGTCCAGCGGAATCTGGCTGGCCACCACCACCATCGGCACACTGGTGGCGTAGGCCTCCTGCAGACCGGCCAGCGAGGTCAGGGCCCCGGGCCCGGTGGAGAGGAAGAGTACGCCGACCTCGCCGGTGGCGCGGGCATAGCCGTCGGCGGCGAAGGCTGAGTTGTTTTCCACGCGGGAGGAGACGAAATGCAGCTTCGAGCGCGAGAGTGCATCGAAAAGGCCCAGCGCATGCTGGCCGGGGATGCCGAAGACCGTGTGGGCACCGAGCGCCTCGAGGGTTTCGATCACCAGGTCCCCGCCGTTGCGCGTGCCCACTTCGGCGATGTGGTCCGGACTCATGCCTGGGCCGCTTTTTTGTCGTTGGCGCGCTTGTCCGCGATCAGCGAGACCAGGTCGTAGGCCACGTGGGAAGCGGCGACGCCCGTCATCTCGGCATGGTCATAGGCGGGGGCGACTTCGACGATGTCGGCGCCGACGATGTTCATGCCGCGCAGCCCCCGGATGATCTCGAGCAGCTCGCGGCTGGTGATGCCGCCGGCCTCGGGGGTTCCGGTGCCCGGGGCGTGGGCCGGGTCCAGCACGTCGATGTCCACGGAGATGTAGAGCGGGCGGTCGCCGATGCGGTCGCGCAGCTTGTGCACGATCTCGTTCACGCCCTGGTAGTAGACATCCGAGCTGGTGACAATGCCGAAGCCGAAGCGCTTGTCGTCCTCAAGGTCTTTCTTGCCGTAAAGCGGGCCACGGGTTCCCACGTGGGAGATGGCCTCGGTGTCGAGGATGCCCTCCTCCACTGCGCGGCGGAAGGGGGTGCCGTGGGTGTACTCGGCACCGAAATAGGTGTCCCAGGTGTCAAGGTGCGCATCGAAGTGCAGCATCGCCACCGGCGCACCCGCGCGTTCGGCGGCAGCGCGCAAGAGCGGCAGCGCGATGGTGTGGTCCCCGCCGAGGGTCACTAGGGTGGAGCCGTCGGCAGTGAGGTCCAAGGCGTTTTGCTGGATGGTCTCGATGGCCTCGTTGATGTTGAACGGGTTTACCGCCATGTCCCCGGCGTCGGCCACCTGGGTCAGCGCGAAGGGCGAGACATCCAGGGCCGGGTTGTAGGGACGCAGCAGGCGGGAGGATTCGCGGATGTGCGTGGACCCGAAACGTGCACCTGGCCGATAGGAAACTCCTGCGTCGAACGGAACACCCACGACCTTGATATCGGCGGCCGGCACCTGGTCGATGCGCGGGAGCCGGGCATAGGTGCCCAGTCCGGCAAAACGCGGAATCTTTGAGGCGTCGATGGGCCCGATGTTTCCGTTTTCTTCAATGCGGAGTTCTTCCACGTTCTTCTCCCTCAGGGTTTCCGGCACCGAGCGCCGAACATGCCTTGTTGCTCAATATGAAACAACCGTTGCCCTGTATGCTATTTGTGGTGTGGGCAACAGTCAAGGCACCGGCCTCGGCTCGGGGATCAGATTTCCTGGGCGAGCATGGCACGCAGTGCCGCCACGTTCCCCGCATGGGCCCTGCCCCCGCCAACGCCCAGCACGGCCCTGACATGACTCCGTCCACCCTTGGCGAATCGTGCAATATGGACACACCCGGCAGCCGTTTGTTACTTCCGGTGCCTACGCAGCACCGAATCGGCAACTGCCAGCACAGCGCAATCGGGTGTGGATCAGTTCGTCGAACTTGGCCGGATTAGACGGGGTGGGACGCGGCCTGGCCCGTTCGCGCATCAAGAACGTACAGAAGTGCCAGGATGGTCGAAACGATCAGCACCACAGCGAGCATGAAACCTCGGGGCGCCTCGGTGGAGTTCACCATGGCGCCGGAGACTCCGTCGATCTCGGCGAGCGCCGCGCGTGATCAAGGTCGGCGGGCGGGGGGCTTTTCGTCGGGCATGACAAGAAGCACTTTCAGTGATGGAAAGCCGTGCTTTTCCATCACTGAAAGCCACCGGTCAAGCGTCCTGCCTGGGACGCTGCCGCTTCGCAAACGAAGAGAACAAGGCGCGGTCCGCCGCATACATGCAAATGGATATGCCCACGGACAATGCCAGTGCCTTGACGATCACTTCCTGTGGATTCGCGGGCAGCAACACCAGCTGGACGGGACCCACAAGGAAAATCAACAACACCATCCACAAAAGATAGGAAAGCGACATCGGTGGCTCGAGGGCCTCGGAATGGAATTGCCGACGCAAGATCGTGGCGACGCTGATAAAAATGATGATCATGGCCAGGGCTATCGCGCCGGGAATGACAAACGTCCTGGAGGTCCGGAGCAGTGTCAGTGTGACCCCCGTAGTCCCGCCCAGGATCATCGCAAGCCACCACGGTGCCCAGAGCCGCTTGGGTCGCCAAGGAACCAAGGATGTGTCTTCGGGCAGGGTACTCACAAACAAAGTCCTTTAAGCAGGCGGGTGCAACGCAGGAAACGACTTCCCTTATGTATGCCGCTACAAAATGGTTGCTTTTCGGCGGCTGAATGTCAAAGCGGCGTACTGTCGCGCACGTCACCAACCAAGTTGTCACCAGCTATATCCAGGTTCGTTAGGCAAGAGTAGCGTTCCTTCTCGTGAAGAAAACCCCCGCGTCTGCCGGACTGGTTTCGCCCGTGCGAACCAAGACCCGTCCAAAACGCTTTTCAAGGTGGCTCCGTGACACCGAAATAGGTCAGGACCATGCGGATCCCGTCGGCTCCAAGCCGACTGGACACCGATGGTGGCAGGTTATGTGCCTCTCCGGCCTGGACTACTTTTCAACGCTTGGCTACCAACCCGCCATTGCCGCACTGGCGGCCGGCGCCTTGGCCCCGCTGGCCACGCTCTTGCTCGTGGCAGTCACTCTGGGTGCGGCGCTGCCGGTCTATCGGCGCGTGGCCAACGAATCCCCGCACGGGCAGGGTTCGATCTCCATGCTCGAGCGCCTGCTGCCCCATTGGAAGGGCAAACTATTCGTCCTGGTGCTGCTGGGCTTTGCGGCCACGGACTTCATGATCACCATTACGCTGTCCTCGGCCGATGCCACGGCGCACATCATCGAAAACCCCTTCACCCCCGATGCATTCCACGGGCAGCAAGTCATTATTACGCTGGTCCTCATCCTGCTGCTGGGGGCACT
Organism: Paeniglutamicibacter sp. ORCA_105; assembly: GCF_045798545.1. NCBI lineage: Bacteria > Bacillati > Actinomycetota > Actinomycetes > Micrococcales > Micrococcaceae > Paeniglutamicibacter > Paeniglutamicibacter sp. ORCA_105. The sequence continues at coordinate 15,102 of NZ_JBIXLM010000018.1, forward strand.
GTTCCTGCGCGGCTTCCACGAGGTCATCTGGCTGGCCGTTGGCCTGGTCGCCGCCTACCTGCTGCTCAACCTCGTCGTCATTGCCGTCGCAGTGGCGTCGCTGGTTCGCGACCCCGCCCCCGTGGACCATTGGTGGCTGAACCTGACGGCCTCGCATTCGGACCCTTGGATGATGATTGCCATTGCCCTGCTCGTCTTCCCCAAGTTGGCCCTGGGCCTGTCCGGCTTTGAAACCGGTGTGGCCGTGATGCCCCAGATCCGGAAGGCTCCCGGGGACACCGAGGCCAACCCGCTCGGACGCATCGCCGGGGCCAAGAAGCTCCTGCTTACGGCGGCACTGACCATGAGCGTGTTCCTGGTTTCCTCCTCGATCGTCACCACCCTGCTGATACCCGCCCCGGAATTCCAGCCCGGCGGCCAGGCCAATGGCCGCGCCCTGTCGTTCCTGGCCCACTCGATGCTCGGCGACGGCTTCGGCAGCGTCTACGACCTGTCCACCATCCTGATCCTGTGGTTTGCCGGCGCCTCGGCCCTGGCGGGGATGTTGAACCTCATTCCCCGCTACCTGCCCCGCTTTGGCATGGCCCCGGAGTGGGCACGGGCCGTCCGGCCTCTGGTGTTGGTACTCATCGGCATTGCCGTGGTCATCACCATCTTGTTCGAGGCAAGTGTCGACGCCCAGGGTGCCGCCTACGCCACCGGCGTGCTGGTGCTCATGGCCTCGGCAGCGGTGGCAGTCACCATTTCCGCCAAGCGCAAGGGCCAGCGGTGGCGGGCCATTGGCTTCGGGATCATTTCGGCCATCTTCATCTACACCACCGGCGCCAATGTCGTCGAGCGGCCCGACGGCATCCGGATAGCCGGGTTCTTCATCGCCGGGATCATCGTCGTCTCCATGGTTTCGCGTTTCCGGCGCTCCACGGAACTGCGGGCCACGTCGGTGACCCTCGATGAGGAGGCCCTGAAGATCATCGAGACCTCCAGCCGGGATTCGATGGTGCGGATCATCGCCCACGAGCCGGTCCGCCTCTCAGCTGCCCGCTACCGGCACAAGCTTGCCCACGCAAGGATGGCCAGCCATCTGCCCGTGGATGCGCCGGTGGTCTTCATCGAGATCAGGGTCTCGGATTTCTCGGACTTCGCCCAGGACATCGTGGTTTCGGGGACCACCCGGCACGGCTACAAGATCCTGCAGGCGGAGGCGCCTTCCGTGCCCACCGCCATTGCCGCGATCTGCCTGGAAATCCGCGACCAAACCGGCGTGATGCCGCACATCTACTTCCGCTGGACCGAAGGCAACCCGGTGCACAACCTGTTGCGCTTCCTGTTCCTTGGCCAGGGCGAGATCGCACCGCTGACGCGCGAAGTGCTGCGCGAGGCCGAGCCGGCAATCGGCAAGCGGCCATGGGTGCACGTGGGTTAGCGCGATGCGGCGGGGACCAGCGTCCAGGTGACGATGGCTTCCTCGCCCGTCGGGTTCTTCCAGCTGTGCGGCTCGCGCCCCGGGAAGGTCACGGTGTCCCCCGCGTCGAGGTCAAACCGCTCGTTGGCGAAAATCAACACGAAGCGCCCGGAGAGGACGTGGAGTACCTCCACCTCGCAATCCACCGAGTAGAGCTCTTTTTCGCCCTCGCCGTGCGGGGCAATGACGGCGCGAATCACCTGCAGGCGCCGCTCCGAACGCGCCGTCACCAGCCTTTCGACAATGCCTTCGCCGCCCAGTGAGATGCGCGGGGCTTCGGCAAGCCTGACCACGTGGGTATCCGGTTGGGTGAAAAGGTCCCCGACTTCCAGGGACAGCACCTGGCACAGGGTCACCAGCGATGCCACCGAGGGGCTGGTCAAATCGCGCTCCACCCGGGAGAGAAAACCCTTGGTCAAGCCCGTGGATTCGGCGATCTGGTCAATGGTCAGGCGCTGGGCATGACGCGCCGCCCGGATCCGCGAGCCGATGGCGAGGGCAGCACTGCTGGGCTCAACGGGCAGGGCTTTCATCGGCGCGGGTCTCCAGGTGGGCTCGAGGGAAATATTGCGTTCATACAGCTTAGGTGCAATTGACGTGTGCGACACCTCACATTAGCCTGTAGAACAACAAAAGTTTACCCCCAGGCATCCCAGAGTTGCACCCAGGTTTCATTCCCAGCAAAGGCTCCCCCATGGAATTCATCAATGGCACGATCGTTGCCGCCTATTTGGCGGCCATGCTCATCTTCGGCTGGTGGGGAAAATCGCGCACCAAGAACAGCAGCGACTACCTCGTGGCCGGCAGGCGGCTCGGCCCGTTCCTGTACACCGGCACGATGGCGGCCGTGGTCCTGGGCGGGGCCTCCACCGTCGGCGGCGTCGGCCTGGGCTACAAGTTCGGGATCTCCGGCATGTGGCTTGTCGTGGCCATCGGCGCCGGCGTCATCCTGCTCTCGCTGCTCTTCGCCCCCACCCTGCAGCGCCTGAAGATCTTCACCGTCTCGCAGATGCTCACCCTGCGCTACGGCAGCAAGTCCGCGACGAACACCTCGGGCATCGTCATGCTCGCCTACACGCTGATGCTCTGCGCCACCTCCACCAGCGCCTATGCGACGATCTTCGTGGTCCTCTTCGGCTGGGAACGCTGGATGGCCATCGCCATCGGCGGGGTCATCGTGGTCGTCTACTCCACCATTGGCGGCATGTGGTCGATCACCCTGGCCGACCAGGTCCAGTTCGTCATCAAGACCGTGGGCATCTTCTTCCTGATGCTGCCCTTCGCGCTGAACGCCGCCGGCGGCATGTCCGGGATCCGCGAACGCGTCGGGACGGAGTTCTTCAGCTTCACCGGCATCGGCGTCCAGACGATCATCACCTACTTCGTGGTCTACACCCTGGGCCTGCTCATCGGCCAGGACATCTGGCAGCGCGTGTTCACCGCCAAGACGCCGAAGGTGGCCCGCTGGGGCGGAACCACCGCCGGCATCTACTGCGTGCTCTACGGGGCAGCCGGCGCCATCATCGGCATGGCCGCCAAGGTCGCCTTGCCGGAGATCATTGGCGCTGACACCAACAAGGACGTGGTCTACGCGGAGGTCGCCACGCAGCTGCTGCCCGTCGCCATCGGCGGACTGGTACTGGCGGCCGCGGTCGCAGCCATGATGTCCACCGCCTCCGGCGCGCTGATTGCCGCCGCAACCGTGGCCCGCACCGACGTCACCCCGTTCGTGGCCAGCTGGTTCGGCAGGAACGTGAAGGTGAACACCAACGAAAACCCGGAGCACGATGTGCGCGCCAACCGCATCTGGGTGCTGCTGCTGGGCATTGTCTCGATCGTGCTGGCCATCATGGTCTCCGACGTGGTCGCGGCACTGACCATTGCCTACGACATCCTCGTGGGCGGCCTGCTGGTGGCCATCATCGGCGGGCTGGTCTGGAAGCGCGGGAACGGGCTGGGGGCCGCCGCCTCCATGGCCGCCGGAACCATCGTCACCTTGGGCACCATGATCGTCCTGGAAATCAAGGCCGAACAGCGCTTCGACGGCATCTACGCCAACGAGCCAATCTACTTCGGATTGATCGCCTCGGCACTGACCTTCGTCGTGGTCTCCCTGATCACGCGACCCACCTCCGCGGCGGTCATCACCCGCTGGAACGCCCGGGTCGCCGGCCAGGCGGAAGCCGAAGGCGCGGAACTCAACGAGGTCGCCGGCCGTTAGCAGCGGAACCCGCCCCGGAAAATCCAGGGTGAGGGAGCCCGTCCTCGCGCACCAATCGCGGCGACGGGTTCCCTTTTTGCCGATACTCCCCCCTTCCCAGCCACGCCCCGGCACTCCTAGGCTGGGCCGCATGGATAATCTCAAGGACCACCTCACCACGTACCTGGACAGCACGCGCGAAGCCATGCTCTGGAAGGTCGAGGGCCTCAGCGAGCAGGAAATGACCCGCCCCATGGTCGGGACGGGCACCAACCTCCTGGGCCTGATCCAGCATCTGGCCACCGTCGAGTACGGCTACTTTGTCGAATGCCTCGGGTTCACGGTCGACGATGAACGCCACGACGCGCTGATGGCCGATCCGGAAGTCAGCGCCGACATGTGGGTGCCCGCCGATATCCCCTGCTCCGAGATCCTCGATTTTTACCGCCGCGCCATCGCCGCAGCAAACCACAACATCGCAGCCCTCCCCCTGGATGCACCGGCCACGGTTTCCTGGTGGGTGCCGGAGAAACGCGACACCACGCTCGGGCGCCTGCTGCTGCACATGAACGTGGAGACCGCACGCCATGCGGGCCATGCCGACATCGTGCGGGAGCTCATCGACGGTTCCACCGGGATGCGCCGGGACAACACCAACATTCCTCCCTACGACCCCGCTGCCTGGACGCAATTGCACGCAAATATCCTGCGGGCCTCCGAATCGCGGTAAAGTGGTTCCAGCTTCACGAGATGCGGCGCCAAGCTCCGACTGGCCGCGCACCAACCCCAGGTTCATGGGTGGTTCGGATGAAGAAGCGGCCGCGGACCACTTGGTCCCGGCAAGAGCTGACGAAAGGCTTTCGCCCCCACATGGCACCTTCCATCCCCGTTCTGCCCCTGCTCGATGTCCACCGCTCAGTTGTCGAGCTGCGCCTGTCGGGTTCCTGGCACAGCTACCACGTTGCCGACGCACCTGCACTGGCCGCGGCCCTGGCCAATGCCGTCGGCTCGCCGCGCTTCGACGCCCTCGCGAGGGAGCTGTCGGTGTGCATCCCCCGGGCCGGAAAGCCCGGCGGACAAGCGTTGTTTTTTAGTCTCAACGAATTTTCACTTGTCCTGCCAACGGCTACACTCGTGGGTTGAAGGGGAGTAGTTCCCAGACCCGCCGGCACGGCGGGACAGCGGTGCGTCGACATACTGGTTACAGCGTTGTAACCCGGCAATCCACCCGGGGCCACGGGCAATCCAGCCCGGCCCGGGCGAACGAGACCTTCGGTCCACACATTGGTGGCCCGAGGCTCAACGTACCCAAAAAGAAATCCTGCTGGGCCTCCCCATCGCATGGCCTCCCGAGGCCGTGAACGCCCACATGAGGATGAGAGCATGACGCAACAAGCGCCGACCCCCACTCACGCCCAGATCAAGCGCTGGCGCCAGTACCTGGCCGACGAAATCGCCGAGGGCGCGGTCTACCGCGAACTGGCCAACAAGCGCCAGGGTGAGGAACGCGCAGTCCTGCTGGGACTGGCAGCCGCCGAAACCCGACACGAGGAACACTGGCGTTCGCTGCTGGGCGAGAACGCCGACAAGCGTACCCGGCCCTCGATCCGGCGCACCATGCTCCGCTTCCTGGCCCGGCACTTCGGCTCGGTCTTCGTCCTGGCCCTGGCCCAGCGCGCCGAGGGCAACTCCCCCTATGCCGCAGACACCGATGCCAGCCGCCAGATGGCCGCCGACGAACTCGTCCACGAGGAGGTCGTGCGCGGTCTGGCCACCCGCGGCCGCAACCGGCTTTCGGGCAACTTCCGGGCGGCGGTCTTCGGCGCCAACGACGGCCTGGTGTCCAACCTGGCCCTGGTCATGGGCATCGGCGCCACGGGCGTGGCAACGTCCTTCGTGCTCTTCTCCGGCATTGCCGGGCTGCTGGCCGGCGCCCTGTCGATGGCCGCGGGCGAATACGTCTCGGTGCGTTCCCAGCGCGAGCTGCTCTCGGCTTCCAAGCCCACGGAGGTGACGCTGGCCGCGGCGCCGGACCTCGATCTGGATGCCAACGAGCTGGTATTGGTCTACAAGGCCCGCGGCATGAGTGACGAGGACGCAGCGCACCGGGCCGCCGAACGCATGGGCATCTACTCCTGCGATTGCAACCCCTCCACGTCGCTCCGGTCCGAGCTCACGGTTGCCGCCGATAGCCGGGAACACGAGGAAATCGGCTCCGCCATGGGTGCGGCTTCCGCGTCCTTCTGCTTCTTTGCCTCCGGGGCGGTCATCCCGATCCTGCCGTTCATTTTCGGCATGGGCGGCACCCCCGCGATCCTGCTCTCCGCCGTGCTGGTGGGCATCGCCCTGCTGGCCACCGGCGGCGTGGTCGGCTTGCTTTCCGGCGCATCCCCGGCCAAGCGCGGACTGCGCCAGCTGGCGATCGGCCTGGGCGCCGCAGCGGTCACCTACGTCCTCGGCCTGCTCTTCGGCAGCTCCGTGGCTTAGCGGCACCACTGCAGGGACACCGGCACGTGCCGCACTTCGAGGGATCGGGGATTCGGCGGCATGCTTTCCTCGCTGTGCACGAACGGGATGGCACTCGCCGGGAACGTAGGCGTCCACGATGTTACTAGAACATATTTTCTCATATTCATGTAAATATATTCCAATTATCGGTGACTGGTTCTAAAATTGAAGTATGGCAACGACGTCATCGAGCGGTACCCCTTCTGACGGCACCGCCGGTGGTGCCGTCAGGGACCTGGGCTACGATGCGCTACTGAACGACGGGGCGGACATGGACGCACTGGTTGCCGAACACTTGGCCCGCACCGGCACCGACGGGATCCTGTCCCTGGCCGCCGCGGTGAACGGAGCGCCGGTACTGACAGGAACCCATGAGGCGGTGACCGCCGTCGGCGCACTGGAAACCTTGAAATGCGCCGCCACGGCGAAGCAGGCCGACCACAGCGTCGCCTACCAGGACTCCTTGGTCGCTGATCGACAGCGCGCCGGGGTCAGGGAGAAGAACCCTTCTTGGGGCTCCAGCGGAGACGTTGCCCTGATGCTGCATTTGTCCCCGAAAAGCGGAACCAAACGCACCAACGACTTCCGGCTACTTGCCGAAGACCTGCCACACTGCCACCAGGGGCTGCGCCGCGGCATCATGACCTGGGACCAGGCGCACGTGGTTATCAGCGGCACCCGGAACCTCAAGATCGAAAACCGGAGAATGATCGACGAGCTGCTGTGGGAGGACACCCACACCTGCTTCGAGGCCGGGACTGCGTCGCTGCGTGAGCTGGTCAACTACTGGGCCCTCGTCCTTGAACCTGAAACCGCCGAACAGGAGGAAGAAGACGCCACTGAGAAGCGGTATGTCAGCGGCTACCAGGTGAACGAAAACACCGTGCGGATCGTCGGCGACTTCCCACTGGACCAGGGCGTTCCCATCCTGCAGGTCCTCACCCGCGAAATGGAACGCCCCCGGGAGCCCGGGGACGCCCGCACCAACGCCCAGGTCGCGGCAGACACGGTCTTCGAGGCGATCACCGACACCAAGGCCACCGGCTCCAGGCCGGTGGAGCTGTTGCTGCTGATGGACCCGGAAAGCCTCACCGGCGTCAGTGATGAACCGGCACTGATCCCGGGCCACGGATACATCAGCGCCACCAGGGCCCGGTCACTGGTGGCCGGCGACCCGGAGCACCCACTGAACACCTGGTACCGGCGCCTCTATGCAGTCCCGGACACCGGCAAACTGGTCGCGATGGACTCGACGGCCCGCAGCTTCTCCGGAAACCTCAAGCGCTTCATCACCCTCCGCGACCAACGCTGCCGCACCCCTCACTGCAACGGCCGCATCGAGGAACTCGACCACGTCGTGCAGGTTCGCCGCAACGGAAAGACCACCGAGATCAATGGTTCTGGTCGCTGTCGAACATGCAACCGGACCAAGGAAGCGCCCGGCTGGCACGAGGAGCCACTGCCCGGACGGGGTCGCCATTCCTTCAAGATCACCACCCCCAGCGGCCACAGCTACACCTCCACGGCTCCGTCACCGCGGCCCGGCACCGGCATGCGCCGACCACCCCAGCGGATTTAGCCGCCCGCCGCCACGGGCGGGAAATCCACACCCTACGCCACCGGGGATGCAGCCACGCATCCCCGGCAAACCCATGAGCCCAGGTCTGCACGAGGCCATGAATCAGTCGGCGAGCGCGGTGCGGGCCAAGTCCGCGGCACCCACCAGTCCGGCATCCGGGCCTAGCTCCGCACGGGCCACCTGTGCAAAGGGCCGGTATCCGCGCCCGCTGAGATTTTCGCGATAAGTCGCCTCTGCGGTTTCCACCAGCAACGGAACCGCGGTGCCCAGCCCGCCACCAATAACGAAGATTCCCGGGTCCAATACGGCGGCCAGGTTAGCAATTCCCCGGCCCAGCCATTGGCCGGCTTCGATGAGCAATTCGCGGCATGCCGGATCACCGGCAGCGGCGAGCGAAGTGACAAGCTCCCCGGTCACCAGGTGGGGATCGTTGTTTGCGGCATCTCGCAGCGCATGGGCCACCGGCGAGTGCACTGCCATGAGGCTGCGCCCCTCGCGGGCCAGCGCATTGCCCGACGCGTATTGTTCCCAGCATCCCCGGTTCCCGCAGGCGCAACGTTGACCGCCAGGCACAATCGTTTGGTGCCCGAATTCTGCAGCCACCCCGAACCTGCCGCGTTGCAGCTTCCCGTCGATGACGATCGACCCACCGATTCCCGTGCCGAGGGTCAGGCACACCACATGGTCCTGCCCGCGGGCAGCACCAAAACGGTACTCGGCCCAGCCGGCGGCGTCCGCATCATTGCTCAGCAGCACTGGCCTTCCGGTGGCAGCCTCGAGCTTCGCGCGCAACGGCTCGCTGCGCCAGGCCAGGTGTGGGGAGAACAGCACGGTGCCGCCGGCCGGATCCATCCAACCTGCCGCCCCCACGCCGACCGCGGCCTGCGGGTGCCCCGCGCCAAGCTCTGCGACCAGGGAAGCCACGGTGTCCAGCACCGCGTCGGGGTCATGCCCGACGGTCGCATGGCGGGTCCGCCGTGAAACTCGGCCTTGGCCGTCGACCAGACCCGCGGCAATCTTGGTGCCACCGATGTCGATGCCGATGGCAGCTGCCGCGGAATTCATGCCAGTCCCCGTACGCCGGAAATCGAACCGTCGTCGAGCTCCACCAAAATGCGCACTGCCTCGGACGGCTCATCGACCAGGAAGACCATGTCCTCCATGGCCCGACCGCGGGCGAGGTCCACCAGCAACGGGTAGGCCGGCAGCGTCTGGGTCCAATAATCGACTCCCACCAGCACCATCGGGCTGATGCTGCCGGCCGCCCCGTAAAAGTTCTCGCAGGCGTCCTGGAAGATTTCCTGCACGGTCCCGGCGGCCCCGGGCATGAACACGATCCCTCCGGAGCATTTTTCCAGCAGCACCGCCTCACGGGTGGCATTGGCAAAGTACTTGGCAATGTGGGTGGCGAACATGTTCGGTGGCTCGTGGCCGTAGAACCAAGTCGGGATCCCCAGGTTCGACAGGCCCACGGGCCAGCGTTCGCGCACGCGTGCGGCGGCACGCGCCCAGCGGGTCACCGACGAGGCGAACCCGGGCTCGACCGCCAGCATTTCCAGCGCCTCGGCAAGGTTCTCGGTGCTGCCCGCGCCCAGGTAGGCGCCCAGGTTCGCTGCCTCCATGGCTCCGGGCCCGCCGCCGGTGGCCACGATGAACCCCGCGCCGGAGAGCGCGTAGCCTAGCCGGGCCGCCGTCGCGTAACCGTCGCTGCCGCGCTGTTGCGCATGACCTCCCATGACGCCGACCAGCGGAGCATGGGCCAGTGCCCCGTCGCGGATCTGCGATTCCAGCCGCGAGCCGATGGCGTGGTCGTGCAGCGTGGAGGAAAGGGCCGCGTTCAGCGCGTCGTGCGCCCCGGCCCCGTAGCGGTGCGAGAGCCAGGCGTAGATCCGCGCATCCGGGACCGTTTCGTAGGACCCGGCCTCCAACCCCGCATAGAGTTCGCCTCCGGAGTACAGTTCCCCGCGATAGGGATCGAAAGGCAGGCCCGGGATCTCGGGGAAAACCAGCGCCCCTCCCCCGCGCAAGCGGCGCTCAATCTTGCCCTCGATCTCGCACCCCATGAACACCGAACCGGCGGCCCGCAGTTTTTCCAGCATCGCGCCCCGGGCACGCAGGTCTACGGATTGCACGTGCCAGCCGTGCATGGAAGCAGCCAGGCGTTTGTCGGTGAGGGCCAGTGCGGCCGCTGCGTGCCTGTCGAAATCGGCCAGCGACGCAATCTCGATGACGCGCGGGAGCGGGTGCAAGGCCGGAGTGCTGTCCATGACATCAAAGACTAGGCGAATTTCGCGGCTAGGGCGCGCATTGGTCGTCCACTTCCGCCCGGTCGCGGTTCGTGCTGGGGTGCCAGACGTGAAACGATAGGAGGATGACCGAATCTGCTTTTCCCATGGTCGATGCGCGTGAAATCCTGCGTGTCGTTGGCGGTGTCTCCTTCACACGCGGCAAGGTGCTGGCCACCGACGCCGCTCTGAGCGAGTTCCTGTGGGATCCGGATCAGCAGAACCTGTCCGGGACGGTGTCCGAGGACGGCGAACCCGCTTGCGGCGTGGGCATCACGCTGGCAATGAAAAAGGGCGAGCGCGTCATCGACGACGCCACCTGCAACTGCGGCGATGCGCCCAAGTGCCGCCACGTGGCCGCCGTGCTCATTTACTCCAACTCCATGCACCTGCGGGCCAAGGACGTGGTGTACCGCAACACCGCCGTCGCGGTCCCGGCGTGGCAGCAGTCCCTGCAGCAACTACTTGCCCCGGCCCCGGCAGCCGCCAAGTCCCTGGGCGGACCCAACTCCAAGCACCCGGTGCTGCAGATGGGCCTGCAGTTCGAGCTGCAGGACACCACGCTTTCGGCACACCAGCAGTGGGCCCCGGGTTCCGGGGTGGGGCAGCTGAAGGTCGCCTCCCGGCGCTGGCGCCTGGGCGTGCGCCCGGTGGTGCGTTCCGGGTCCGACCGCTGGGCGCGGTCGAACCTGCGCTGGAACACCATCAGCTTCAAGACCTTCGGGTTGAACCTGGATATCGAACAGCACCGCTGGTTCTGCCAGTTCGTGCCGCTCTACCGAGCCAAGGGCGAACTCTACTTCGGCGAGGACAACGACTGGCTGTACCTCGACGAGTATTCCTCGGCACTGCTCTGGGAACTGCTGGCCGAGGCCAGGTCCCTGGGCGTGGCGCTGGTGGGAACCCGGACGTACACCAGGATCCTGCTGGCTTCACCGGCCCAGGTGGCACTGGGCACCCGCGCGGCCGAGGACGGCCTGGCGCTGGCCCCCACGGTGTCCCTGGGCGGGCACGGCTTCATCCTCGATGCGCACACCGCCGCCGGTTCCATCGGCAGCCACGGCGTGTACGTTGCCAACGAGGACCAGAGCGAGATCTTCCTGGGCCAGGTCCCCGGCGGGCTGAGCCATAGCGAGCGGGCCATGCTGCACCACCCCGAGACCCTGAACGTGCCGGCGGCGGAAACCGAGGAGTTCTTCTCCCGCGTCTACCCGCGGCTGGCCCGCAAGTTGCGCGTGACCAGCCCCGACGCCTCCGTCGAGCTGCCCCCGGTGCTGCCGCCCAAGCTGGTGGCCAAGATCCGCTACGGCTCGCGGGAAACCGTCGACGTGGACTGGGTCTTCGACTACAACGGCATGGTCGTGGATGCCGCAGACCGCGACACCTTGGTGGAGTCCGCCCTGGAATCGGCGGTGCTGGAGATCCTGAACCGGCACCCCGCCTTCGAGTCCTCGGTGCTCGGGCCTCGGCACTTCCAGGGCCTGGAGGTCATCGACTTCGTGCGCCGCGTGCTGCCGGAGCTGGCCGAGGTCCAGGACCTGGTGCTCTCGGAGGCCGGCACCCGCCCGGAATTCCACGAACTCACCGAGGCCCCCGAGCTGGTTATCACCACGGTGGAATCGGACCGCCGCGACTGGTTCGACCTGGGCCTGCTGATCTCAATCGGCGATCGGCAGATCCCCTTTGCCGACATCCTGCGTGCCCTGATCCAGGGACACACCAAGCTGTTGATGCCGGACCGCAGCTACTTCTCCCTGGCCGATCCGCTCTTTGACAAGCTGCGCGCCCTGGTCTCCGAGGCCGGCGGGCTGCGGGACATGAAGGACAAGGAAGCGGACATCTCGCTGACCCCCTACCAGTTCTCCATGTGGGAGGAGCTGGAGGACCTGGCCTCCCGCATCGAGGGACCCGACGCGTGGGTGGGCGCGCTGAACTCGCTGGTGAACCTGAAGACCATCGAGGTGGCCGACCTGCCCCCGACGCTGAATGCGACTCTGCGCCCCTACCAGGTGGAGGGCTTCGGTTGGCTGGCCACGCTGTGGCGCAACGGACTGGGCGGGGTGCTGGCCGATGACATGGGCCTGGGCAAGACCCTGCAGACCCTGGCGCTGATCCTGCACGCGCACCAGGTGTGGGAGAACCCCGCGGCGTTCGAGGGCATCAGCGCCCAGGCCGGCGTGCGCGCTCCCTTCCTGGTGGTCGCCCCCACCTCGGTGGTCTCCAACTGGAAGGACGAGGCGGCGCGCTTCGCCCCGTCCCTGCGGGTCGTGGCGATCACCGACACCGAGTCGCGCGCCGCCGCATCGCTGGCACAGCTGGCCAAGGACTACGACGTGGTCGTCACCTCTTACACGCTGCTGCGCCTGGACGACGACGCGTATGCGGACATCCCCTGGGCCGGGCTGATCCTGGACGAGGCGCAGTTCGTGAAGAACAAGGCCACCAAGGCACACCACGTGGCCAGGGACATGCCCGCCCGCTTCAAGCTGGCGATCACCGGCACGCCCATGGAGAACAACCTCATGGAGCTCTGGTCGATCTTCGCGATCGTCTCCCCCGGGCTCTTCCCCTCGGCCGTGCGCTTTGCGGAGAACTACCAACGCCCCATCGAGCGCCAGGGCCTGCCCGAGCCGCTGGTGCGCCTGCGCCGCCGGATCCGCCCGTTCATGTTGCGCAGGACCAAGGACGCGGTGGTCACCGACCTTCCGCCGAAGCAGGAACAGGTGCTGCACGTGGAGCTGGGCGAAGAGCACCGCCGGGTCTACGACACGCACCTGCAGCGCGAACGCCAGAAGGTGCTGCGCCTGGTCGATGACATGGACAAGAACCGGTTTACGATCTTCCAGTCCCTGACCCTGTTGCGCATGCTCTCGCTGGACGCCTCGCTGGTGGACCCGGAATACGCGCACGTGCCCAGCGCCAAGCTCGATGTGCTCTTCGAACAGCTTGAGGACGTGCTGGCCGAGGGCCACCGCGCGCTGATCTTCTCCCAGTTCACCTCCTTCCTGAAGAAGGCCGCTGACCGGTTGGATGCCGCGGGGGTGCCCTACGCCTACCTGGACGGGTCCACGCGCAAGCGTGCCGAGGTCATCGACTCGTTCAAGTCCGGGGTCGCCCCGGTGTTCCTGATCTCGCTGAAGGCGGGCGGCTTCGGGCTGAACCTCACCGAGGCCGACTACTGCTTCCTGCTGGATCCGTGGTGGAACCCCGCCGCCGAGTCTCAGGCCGTGGACCGGGCGCACCGCATCGGGCAGACCCGCAACGTGATGGTCTACCGGATGGTCGCCAAGAACACCATCGAGGAAAAGGTGGTGGCGCTGCAGGACTCCAAGCGCCAGCTCATCTCCTCGGTCATGGACGAGGGCGCGGGCTTCGGCAAGGTGCTCAACGCGGACGACATCCGCGAGCTGCTGCGCTAATCCCTCCCGTTGATTCGGGGCCACATGCCTTGACCCGGGTGCATCGGCCCTGTTTCAGCTGGAGGGGGGATGAGGATCGAACGTCTGGTCCCCATCCTGGGTGCACACGGGACTCGAAATCGTGCATCCACTCTCGATCGGGCAGCGGGGCGTCACCACGTTCTTCTACCGCGATTCCGCTGGCCGGATCGTCAATGTGGGCATCCACACCTGGTCGAGGGGTGGCGACGCCCGCCGGGCCTGCACAATGTTGCGCGCTACAGGGCTTCCGGGACTAGGAACGTTCCTGGGCGGCTTGCGGGACCCGCAGGCTGCCGTAGCGCTCCATCCGATGCCAACGCAGGCGAACACCGGTGAACGCGGTGACCACCGACTGGATCACCACCAGATACATCAGTTGCCGATAGACGAACTGCTGCAGCGGGAGCGTCCACAGGGCGTGCATCGGCTCTCGGTCAAGCCTGAACGCATAGCCGGCCATGACCAGTTGGATCAGCAGGAAGAGGGTCCAGACCACGGCGATCCGGAGCGGATCAAGGAAGACCAGCCCGTAGATGGCGAACACGTCGACCACCGGCGCGAACAACGGAAGCAGCACCTGGAAGACCATCAGGTAGCCGATCCCCCGACGCCCGAGCTTGCCGGCAGGTCCCGACTGGGCCATGGCCCCGCGGTGCTTCCACATGGCCTGCAAGGTGCCGTAGCACCAGCGGTACCGCTGCTTCCACAGGGCGCCGAGGGTGGCAGGCGCCTCGGTCCAGGCCAGTGCCTCGTCCTCGTATACGACGCGCCAGCCGTCGCGGGACAAGGCCATGGTGAGGTCGGTGTCCTCGGCCAGGGTGTCGTCGCTGACGCCGCCCACCCGGTCCAGTGCCTCGCGGCGGAACGCCCCGATCGCGCCGGGGACCGTGGGCATGCATTCGGCGACGTCGAACAGGCGGCGGTCCAGGTTGAACCCGACAACGTATTCAATGTGCTGCCACGCGCCGAGGATGCCGCCGCGGTTGGCAATCTTGGTGTTGCCGGAGATGGCGCCCACCTTAGGATCGGCAAAACGCTGGAGCAGAAGGTGGACGGTGTCGGGCTCGAAGACGGTGTCGCCGTCGACCATCACCACCAGTTCGTGGTTGGCCGCCGCAATGCCGGCGTTCAAGGCGGACGGCTTTCCGCCGTTCTCCTTGCGGATGACCACCACTCCGGGCAGCCCGAGGGCCTCGACGATGTCGGCGGTGCCGTCGGTCGACCCGTCGTCAACGACGATGACCTCCACCGGGTGGTGCGAAGCGGCGATGGACCGCACTGCCGCTTCGATTCCGGCCGACTCGTTGTACGCGGGAACGATCACGCTGGCAGGTTCGAGGATCTCCTTGCGCATCGGCAGTTCGAACCACCCGCGGTCGCGCTCGGCCTCGCGGCCCAGCCGCTCGGCGCGTTTGTGCCGGGCGGCCACGACCATCACCAGAACGGCCCGCAACAGCGTCAGCACCCCGGCCGCCACGAGCGCCCAGGAAATCACCACGACGACGGCCTCGGTGATCCTGATTCCCCACACAAAGGCATTGCCCGTGACGGTGTCGGCGGTGGATGCGGGCCGGATGCTGTCCACGCCGATCGACCCGCCGACCGTGGTGAAGCGATGGCCCGAATCGACCGACTCTTCCAAGGCCGCATCAAGGGCGGCGACGGTCTGGGACCTGTTTCCGCCGCCGTCGTGCATCAGGACGACTTCCCCGGCCGCTTCCTGCATCGTGAGCCGATCGGCGATCACCTCGGCGCCGGGGCGGACATTGTCGGCGCTGTCGTGGCTGCTCAGGACAGTGAGGTACCCGTCGTCCGCGGCGGTATCCATGAAGCTCCACTGGACCTGGGTGAGCGCCGCATTGTCGTAGCTGGCCGGCGGGCGCAAGAGGGTCGGGGAGTGCCCGGTGATCCCCGTGATGACTTCCTGTGCCCCGCGGATCTCAAGCTGGCGACGCCAATCGGGCACCGCGGCAAGGTCGCTGTTCGTGAGCGTCTGGATGCCGATCTCATGGCCCTCGGCAACCATGCGACGAACGAGATCGGGATGCCTGACCGCTGCGGAACCGGTCACGAAGAAGGTGGCATGGACACCGTGCCCGCGCAAGGTGTCAAGGATCCTGGGTGTCCACATCGGGTCCGGCCCGTTGTTGAACGTCAGGGCCACGGAGTCCGCGGACGGTGCGGTGGTGCGCGCGCCCTCCCCCCGTGGATCCACAATGGGGCCACCCTCCAGCACGGCACCGGGGGTGTTTCCGGCACCGGCGGCGCGCGCGGAGCCGGGGGGAGCGTCGCTGTCCACCGGGTGGTTGATGTATCCCTGGATGGCCAACGCCAGGCCCAGCGTCAGCATAACGGCCGACAGGAGAACCCAGTGCGCCCCGATCCCGTCGCTGCGTGCGGGGCTCCTGGAGCGGCGTCCCGAACTCATGGCCGGGCCTCGTGCGTCGGCTTGGCCTGGTTGGCGGTGGCCCGGCTCGGCTTGGTATCACTTCGACCCGGGGCTGCTGCGCTCTTTCCGGGGGCGCTCTGCGCGATGGCGGTGCTTGGGGCAGGATCCGTCGGTTCGGCACTCGTCTGCGCTTCCGCACCGTCGGGATCGGCGCTTTCGGTTCGCTGTGCGGAGGCCGAGGTCTCTGTTGCGCTGCTCGGCGCGGATGTTCTCGGCTGCGGTGCGGTGGGACCCGGCGTTTCCCGAGCGGCGGATGCCTCTCGGGGCAGCGGTGCCGGCGATGGATTCGTGGAGGTTTGCTCCCGCAGCGCCACCGTTTCCGCTCCTGCGCCTGCTTCGGCCCGCGGGGGCAGTGGCGGAGCCGCAACCGTGGAACCTCCCAGCAAGGCGAACAGCATCACCAGGGCGTACATCGACATGAGTCCCACGGTGATGACTCCGACCGTCAAGACCTGCTGGCGGCGTCTGCCCGACGGGTCGACAAAAATGGGTTCATGCGTTGCGGCGGGCGGTGCTTGGGCATGGGGTTTAGTCAGGTCAGGCATCGGGATTCACTGTAGTACACGGCTTCAAAGGTCACAAAAGCATCACGATTGCAAGAAACGGTGCCCAAGGACACATATTTGACCTGCGCTTATGTCCTGCCGGCGCACCGGAGCCCGGCGGTGCGGCGGAGCCGCGGGCCACCGGGCAAGGTACTGGATTCGAGCCGGAGCCGTGTCCCTAGCCCAGGCGAATCATGACCTTGGAGGAACCCGAGGAGCGGTCGGCGGCGAGGTCGAATCCGGCCAGTGCCTCGGCGAGCATTACCTCGTGGGTCATCAACGGCGAGACGTCCACGCCGGAGGCCATGAGGTCAAGCGCCTCGGAGATCTCATCGACAAAGCGGTAGGAACCGCGGTAGTCGATCTCGCGGGTCACGATGTTCCCCAGCGCCGCGGAGATTTCCCCGCCGGGCAGGTTTCCGACCTGCACCATGACCCCGCCGCGGCGCACCGCGGCGATCACGCCGCCCAGCGCACGAGGGGCTCCGGAGGCCTCGATGGCCACATCCACGTCCTGCGGCAGGACTCCGCCGGACGCGGGGTTCACGCACTGATCCGCTCCCATCCGCGCGGCAATGTCCAGGGCAGCATCCGAGAGGTCCGCGGCAATGACCGTGGCGGCTCCGGCCGCCTTGGCCGCCGCAACCGCCAGCGCGCCGATCGGTCCGGCGCCGTTGACCAGCACCGTCTTTCCCGCCATGTCTCCGGCGCGGGCCACCGCATGCAGCGCCACCGCGAAGGGCTCGGCCAGTGCCGCTTCCTTGAGCGAGACGCCCTCGGGCACGACTCGCAGCTGGTCGGGGCGCACCGCGCGGAGGCGGCTGAAGCCGCCCTGCTCGTGCGGTTCGAATGCCGCCGAGCCGAAGTAGCGCACCTCGGGCCACAGGTTGGTGCGGTCCACGGTGTCGGCGGGCACCTGGTGCTCGCCAACGAGGGTTGCGGGGTGCATCGTCACGTTGCTGCCGATGCCGATCCCGCGCGCCTCCAGCGCCGCAGCGGCGTCCGGACCGATTTCGGCGACCGTTCCGGAGACCTCGTGGCCCAGGACCAGCGGGGCCGAGAGCACCGCGGTGCCCGAGGCGCCGGACTTCCAATAGGCGATGTCCGACCCACAGATCCCGCCCCATTCCATGGCCACCAGGACCTGGTCGGCGCCGCAGACGGGATCCGCGATGTCCTCGACCCGCAGGTCGTCCTTGCCGTGCACAACAACTGCCTGCATGTGAGAGGTACTCCTTGATACTGCGCCGTGAGGCGGACTAGAACATGTTGACAAGACCCATGACGCCGACGAAGAACACGGCGACCGCGGAGAGGATCAGCATGGCCATAAAGGCCTTGCCGTCCTTGACACGCGGGTCTGTCTGCTTATGCGAGAGGTAGATGGTTGCCGCGGCGACACCCATCAGGAAGATGGCGTTGAGGATGCCGGCCAGGACAATCAGGGCCAGCGGCGAGGAGACGACGGTGCCAAACAAGCCCCAGACGATGGGGAGCACGATCATGATCACGCGCATCCAGCGGTCGCGTTGTTTGCGGTTGTTCCAGTCGAAGGCCCCGAACACAGCGAGGGTATTGCCGACCTGGCGGCCGAGCGACGGGACGTTGGCGATGATGGTCTTGAACAGCGCGATACCGGCACCAACCAGGAACACCACGGCTCCCCATTGGCCCACGTTGGTGGAGAAGATGGAAGAGATCGTTGTCATGACCTCGTCGCCCTTGGGCTCCAGGCCCTGCGGGTGCAGCACCGCGGCACCGAGCATGTAGAGCGCGGCGGTGGACACGGTGTAGACAACCCAGGAGACCCAGGCGTCGAGCTTCATCACGGAGATCCAGCCGCGGGCCCGCTTGACCCAGGCTTCGGAGCCGTCGTTGGGACCGGTCCAGGAGGCGTACCCCTTTTCCACGCACCAGTAGGTGTAGGCGGTGATCTCGCCGGCACCCACGCCGGTGAGGCCGAACATCGACAGGGCCACGCCGATGGAGCCCAGCGCGATCTGGAAGCGCATGCCGTCGGCCAGGTCGCCGACGTTCCAGCTGAATTCGGTGCCTTGGATGGCGAAGACCATCACGACGGCGAAGATCGTCACCAGGAAGACCAGCACCGTGGAGATGCCCTCGACCACGACGTACTTGTTGCCCAAGTGGATCGCGATGGCGATCACCACCAGGATGGCCACCCAGGTGCCGATGGACAGGAACGAGTACGGGTCCGGCCCGATGGGCAGCAGCGAGGAGAACGCGAAGGCCGAGGCGGTGATGACACCGGCCTGGCTGGTCAGGAACTGCACGAACATCAGCAGGATGAGCCAGGCCATCCAGCCTCGCTTGCCGATCCGGGGCGGTACCTCGTCATAGCCGGTGACGGCGACCTTGCCGGTGGAAATGGACCAGCGGCCCAATTCAATCTGCACCCATACCTTGATGAAGGTGGAGGCCAGTACCAGCCAGAGCAGCATGAAGCCTGCCTTGGCACCGAGTGTGGTGGCGGTGAGCAGCTCGCCGGAACCGACGACGGCGGCCGAGGTGATCATGCCCGGGCCAAGGAACTTGAACCTGTCCCGCCAGCGGGTGGGCGGGTCCATGATTGACCGGGGATCCAACGCGTACGGGTCGACCGTTTCGTCGCCCAGCGGGCGCGACTCGGGGGTGGTGATAGACATACCGCTCCTTTGAGGTGTGCAACCGGCCTTGAAAGGCCTAAATCATCGGGGGTTCCCCGTGGCGTCCCGTGCCGGCCAGGGTGTTGACCTCGTTTGACGATCGCTAAGAGAACCAATAAGTATGATATTAGCCACCCACCTCGGAAACAAATCTACGTCCGCTCCGGCCGCCAGGTTACGGAACGAGCATCACCTTGATCGCCCGGCGCTCATCCATTGCCCTGTACGCCTTGGGAGCCTGCTCGAGATCCATGACCGCGTCGAAGACCAGGCCCGGGTTGATGCTCCCTTCCAGCACGTCGGCGAGCAGTTCGGGAAGATATGCGCGGGTACTGGCGGCCCCGCCTGCCACGGAGATGTTCTTTGAGAACAACACGGAAATCGGCAGCGGGTCATCCCCGTGCGGGACGCCCACAAAGCCCAGGGCTCCGCCGGGCCGGGTGCAGCGCAAGGCCTGGTCCATGGATTCGGCGGTGCCTACGCATTCGAGCACCGAGTCCGCCAGCACTCCCCCGAGCAGTTCGCGCACCTTCGCCGCCGCCTCGGCCCCGCGTTCGGCGACAATGTCGGTGGCCCCGAACTCCCTGGCCAGTGCCGCACGGTCCGCGTGCCGGGACATGGCAATGATGCGCGTGGCACCCAGTCGCCTGGCCGCGAGCACCCCGCACAAACCCACGGCCCCGTCACCGACCACCACCACGCTCCGGCCGGGCTCGACGCGGGCCCCGAGGGCTGCGTGGTGGCCGGTGCCCATGACGTCCGAGAGTGCCAACAGCGACTTGGACAGCGCTTCGTCGGGCTCCGTGACCCCGGGTACCGTGACGAGCGTACCGTCCGCGTTGGGCACCCGCACCACCTCGCCTTGCCCGCCGTCCACGGGCAGCCCGTCCTCGTCTACCCCGCCCCAGTGGGCCCGGTGCTCGCAGGCGACCTGGACGCCGTCTCGGCACGGAGGGCAGGCACCGCAGCTGTTGGCCCAGGGGGCCACCACGAAGTCGCCCACGGCCAGCATTGAAACCCCTTGGCCGACCGCGGCAATACGGCCGATGAATTCGTGGCCGATGCGCCGGGGCCTGGGCGTTTGGCTAACCCCGCGGTAAGGCCACAGGTCCGAGCCGCACACGCAGGCGGCGGTGACGCGCACGATGGCATCGGTGTCGGCGAGCAGGGTGGGCTCGGGGCAGTCCTCGACGCGGATGTCCCGCGGTCCGTGGATCAGGGTGGCGCGCATGTGTTCCTCCGCAAAGTGGTGGGCCGGCAATGGTTCCAGCCTATGCCCGGGAGCTCCGCGCGCCACCGACGAGGAAGTCGGCGAGATCGTCGCCGCCGTAGCACTGAACACGCTGATCAACTTCTACAACAAGGCCGCCGGCGGGCCCGGTGCGCTTCACGGGGCACCCCTTGCGCAGGATTCGCGCAGACGCCATAATAAACGAACGACATTCATTTATTGTGACGCCGATCCCATGCGCCCCCTGCCGGGCCCTGGTGCCTCGCGCGCCACCGACCCCCGCAGGAGCACGCATCATGAGCTGGTCAATGCCCGCCGAGACCTCGGCCCAGAAGCGCGTCTGGATGGCCTTCCCCCACGAGGGATACACGCTGGGCGACACCGAGGCCGAGGCCCACGCGGCCCGCTCGACCTGGGCCAACGTGGCCCACGCGGTGGCCCGATTCGCCCCGGTCGTCATGGTGATGGACCCTGCCGACGTGGAAATTGCCGCACGCTACCTCGATGAGCGCATCGAGATCCGCACGGCCGAGCTCAACGACGCCTGGATGCGCGACATCGGGCCGACCTTCGTCACCGACGAGCACGGCGGGCTCGCCGCGGTGGACTGGGTGTTCAACGGCTGGGGCGCCCAGGACTGGGCGGCCTGGGACAAGGACGCGTTGATCGGCAAGCGGGTGGCCGAGTGGGCCGGCGTTCCCCGCGTCGCCTCGAGCCTGGTCAACGAGGGCGGCGGCATCCACGTCGACGGTCAGGGCACAGTGCTGGCCACCGAGACCGTGCAGCTGGATCCCGGGCGCAACCCCGGCATCACCAAGGCCAAGGTCGAGGAGGAGTTCGCGCGCACCCTGGGCGCGGCCAAGGTGCACTGGCTCCCGCGCGGACTGACCCGCGACAGCGAGGAGTTCGGCACACGCGGGCACGTGGACATCGCCGCGACGCTCTCCTCCCCCGGCACCGTGCTAGTGCACATGCAGGAGGATCCCGGGCACCCGGACTATGCTGTCAGCCGGGAAATCGCCGCATCCTTCCATGGCGCCACCGATGCGCGGGGCCGCGAATTCACCGTCATCGAGGTCCCTGCCCCCGCGACGCTGCGCGACGACGAGGGGTTCGTGGACTACAGCTACATCAACCACCTGGTCATCAACGACGGCGTGGTGGCCTGCACCTTCAACGACCCCAACGACGAAAAGGCCCTGGCTGTCCTTGCCGACGCCTACCCGGGGCGCACGGTGGTGGGCGTGGACGCCCGCGAGCTCTTCGCCCGCGGCGGCGGCATCCACTGCATCACCCAGCAGGAGCCGATGCCGACGGCGAAGTGAACCCCTCTCGGGAAGTCAAGGTCACTCCCCGTCACAGATGACCGTTTGTTGCTCCCCGCATGCCCGCGCTGGCAAAGTGTCCCCGCTTCGCCGTAGGGTTGGTACAGCTTCACGAGTTCTGGTTGCCCTTGCGCAAAGCTCCGACTGACCAGACGCCAACCCCATAGTTGCACGGTGGGTGGTTCGGATGACGAAGCGGCCCTGTCGCGCATCCCGCGCGGAGGGGCAAGGACAACGAACCCCAAGGACGTGTGCACATCATGTACAGCCCCACCCTGACTTCCGCCCCCACCGATAACCCGCTTCCGCGCTTCACCGGCGACTGGATCACCGCCTGGCTCCACCTCGACGCGGACACCGACCTGCTGCACATTGGCGCGGGTCCTGACGAGTGGGTGCTCGAGGCACTGGCCCCGCACAAGCTCTCGGCCGCATTGGTCGGCCGCGGCCCAGCCGAGGTCCAGTTCAACCCCGAGCTGCTGGTTCTCCTGCTGCCCGGGGCCCACGAACTGGTCGGCAGCTCGTTCTTCCGCCTGCGCGCCTAGTTCCAGTCGGCTCCAGCCGGCTTAAACACCGGTGGCGGTCACCGGGCTGCCAAGGCAACCTGGTGACCGCCACCGAAAAGGTGCGCTCTATGGCTTAGAGGGCGGCGAAAACTTCGCGCAGCAGCGTTGCGGTTTCCGACGGGGTCTTGCCGACCTTCACGCCGGCAGCCTCAAGTGCTTCCTTCTTGGCCTGTGCCGTACCGGCCGAGCCGGAGACGATGGCTCCAGCATGGCCCATGGTCTTGCCTTCGGGAGCGGTGAAGCCTGCCACGTAGCCGACGACCGGCTTGGTGACGTTGGCCTTGATGAAATCGGCTGCACGCTCTTCGGCGTCGCCGCCGATTTCGCCGATCATGACGATGGCCTTGGTCTCCGGATCCGCCTCGAACGCAGCCAGGGCGTCGATGTGGGTGGTGCCGATGACCGGGTCGCCGCCGATGCCGATGGCGGTGGAGAAGCCCAGGTCGCGCAGCTCGTACATCATCTGGTAGGTCAGGGTGCCGGACTTGGAGACCAAGCCGATCGGGCCCTTCTGGGTGATGTTGTTCGGCGTAATGCCGACCAGTGCCTCGCCCGGGGTGATGATGCCGGGGCAGTTCGGGCCGATGATGCGGGTGACCTGGTTGCCGTCGGCGTCGACCTTGGACTGGGCAAGTGCCCAGAACTCGGCCGAATCCTGAACCGGAACGCCCTCGGTGATGACAACGACCAGGCCGATGCCTGCCTCGATGGCCTCAACGACAGCATCCTTGGTGAATGCCGGCGGCACGAAGACGATGGAAACGTCTGCGCCGGTTTCGGCCATGGCTTCCGCCACTGCGCCGAAGACCTTGATTTCCTTGTCGCCGTGCAGCACCGTGGTGCCGGCCTTGCGGGCGTTGACGCCGCCGACGACGTTGGTGCCGGCCTTCAGCATCAGAGCGGTGTGCTTGGTACCCTCGCCACCGGTGATGCCCTGAACGATGACCTTGGAGTCCTTGTTAAGGTAAATGCTCATGTTCGCGTATCCCTACTTACTTCGCTGCGTTGGCGAGCTCGGCGGCCTTGTCGGCGCCCTCGTCCATGGTTGCTGCCAGGGTGACCAACGGGTGGTTGGCCTCGGCCAGGATGCGGCGGCCCTCTTCGACGTTGTTGCCGTCGAGGCGCACGACCAGCGGCTTGTTGGCGGAGGAACCGAGCTCGGCGAGTGCGCCGACGATGCCCTTGGCAACGGCGTCACACGCGGTGATGCCACCGAAGACGTTCACGAAGACCGACTTGACCTGCTTGTCGTTCAGGATGACGTCCAGGCCTGCGGCCATGACCTCTGCGGAGGCTCCACCGCCGATGTCCAGGAAGTTGGCGGGCTTCACGTTGCCGTGGTTTTCGCCTGCGTAGGCAACGACGTCGAGGGTCGACATGACCAGGCCTGCACCGTTGCCGATGATGCCAACTTCGCCGTCCAGCTTGACGTAGTTCAGGTCCATTGCCTTGGCCTTGGCCTCGAGCGGATCCGCTGCGTCCTTGTCCTCAAGCTCGACGTGGTGCGGGTGACGGAACTCGGCGTTCTCGTCGATGGAGACCTTGCCGTCGAGGGCGACGATGTCGCCGGCGCCGGTGCGAACCAGAGGGTTGACCTCAACCAGGGTGGCGTCTTCCTTCTTGAAGACGTCCCACAGCTTGATGATGGCAGCTGCGACCTTGTCGGCCAGCTCCGGTGCAAAACCGGCGGTGGCGACGATTTCGTCGGCCTTGGCCTGGTCGATGCCCACGGCCGGGTCGACTGCAACGCGGGCCAGGGCCTCGGGACGCTCGACGGCGAGCTCCTCGATTTCCATGCCGCCTTCCACCGAGCACATGGCCAGGTAGTTGCGGTTCGCGCGGTCCAGCAGAACCGAGAAGTAGAACTCCTCGGCAATGTCGGCGCCCTGGGCGATCATGACCTTGTTCACGGTGTGGCCCTTGATGTCCATGCCGAGAATGTCGGTTGCGTATGCGAATGCCTCGTCGGCGGTCTTTGCGACCTTGACGCCGCCGGCCTTGCCGCGGCCTCCGACCTTTACCTGGGCTTTAACAACCACGACGCCGCCGATTTTCTCGGCTGCGGCCTTGGCTTCTTCAGGAGTGTAGGCAACGATGCCGGCCAGCACGGGTACGCCGTGCGACTCGAACATATCGCGCGCCTGGTATTCATACAGGTCCACGGGCTTGTGTCCTTCTTGTCGAAGTCTATGCTGACTCAAGGCATGGCTCCGTAGGCACGGTTCCATGCATCGAGGGGGTAGAGCCCAACCTGGGATAAGGCCAGGCTCCTTGCTCAGCCTAACGCCTTAGCGCCCAATGGCACAGTTCTACATTCGGTAGAGCCATCGGGCGCGTGAGTACGACCACAACCCCATCACCGCAGGTCCGGACGGATGTGTCGACAATGCCCGGGAACCGGCTAGTCAGCCTTGGTTAGCGGGGCGTATCGCAGCAATAGGCGTTTCTCGGCATCGGCGAATTTAACCTTCGCCACTGTCTTGTCCCCGGCACCCTCCAGCGCCAGAACCACGCCTTGGCCGAAGGTCCCGTGTGTCACCTTGTCCCCCACCGACAAGGAAATGATTTCCTTGTTTGGCTGCACACGGCCCTTGGCCCGTGCCACGGGCGCGGTGCTCAACGTGTGGATCTCCGGGGCACCGGAAAGCCTGCCTCCGCCACCGCTGCCGGACCCTGCGCCCCAATAGGAACCCGATTCGTAGCGGCTGGTGGCAAAGTTGTTGCGCCCGCCGAAGGACTCAAAGCTTGCCCGCTTGGTGCCCTCGCGTTTCCAGTCCACGAGACTCCCGGGGATTTCCTCGAGGAACTGGCTGGCGGGGTTGTATTGGGACTGGCCCCACAGGCTCCGGTATTCGGCCCGGGTCAGGTAGAGACGCTGGCGGGCGCGGGTGAGCCCTACATAGGCCAGCCTGCGTTCCTCCGCCAATTCCTTCTCGTCGGTCAGCGAGCGCTGGTGCGGGAAGATCCCGTGTTCCATGCCAGTGAGGAAGACCACGGGGAATTCAAGCCCCTTGGCCGTGTGCAAGGTCATGAGCGTGACCATTCCCTCTCGGTGCGCCATGTCCACGCCCTCGGCATCGTTCGGTGCCTCGGGGATGGAATCGGCGTCGGCTACCAGCGCCACGCGTTCCAGGAAATCGGTGAGTGTTCCCTCGGGATTCTCCTTCATGAAGTCCCGCACCACGGCCACGAGCTCGGCGAGGTTCTCAACGCGGGATTCGTCCTGTGGGTCGTTGGATGAACGCAGCATTTCCAGATAGCCGGTCTGTTCCAGGACCGCTTCCAGCGCCTCGGCAGGTCCCGAGCCCTCTGCGACCACTGAGAGGTCGTCAATGATCTTCACGAAGGCGCCGATCATGTTTTGCCCGCGGGTTCCGAGGCCGGGGGCGTCATCGGCACGGCGCAGCGCCGCCATGAAGGAGATCCGTTCGCGTTCGGCCAGCGCGGCCACCGAGTATTCGGCCCGGTCTCCGATGCCGCGCTTGGGCTCGTTGAGGATGCGCCTGACGTTGATGTCGTCTTCCGGGTTCACTAGCACCCGCAGGTAGGCCAGGGCGTCCTTGACTTCCTTGCGGTCGTAGAAGCGGGTCCCGCCAATGACCTTGTACTTCAGGTCCACGCGGATCAGCTGTTCCTCGAGGGAACGCGATTGCGCGTTGGTGCGGTAGAAGACGGCAACGTCCCCGGGGCGGATGCCTTCCTCATCATTCAGGCGCAGGATCTCATCGGCGATCCAGCGGGCCTCGTCAGACTCGGACTCCCCCACGTAGCCGATGATCAGTTCACCGTCGCCCTCTGCGGTCCACAGCCGCTTTTCGGGGCGGTCGGGGTTGCGCTTGATCACTTCGTTGGCCGCGGAGAGGATCGTTTGCGTCGAACGGTAGTTCTGCTCGAGCTTGATCGTTTCGGCGTCCGGATAGTCCTTGGAGAACTCGTTGATGTTGCGGATGTCCGCGCCGCGGAAGGCATAGATCGATTGGTCCGAGTCGCCCACCACAGTCAGTTCGCCGCCGGGAGTGGGGCCGTCCGGGCCGGTCAGTTCACGCACCAGGGCGTACTGTGCGTGGTTGGTGTCCTGGTACTCGTCGACCATGACGTGGCGGAAACGCCGGCGGTAATTGTCGGCGACCGCAGGGAAGGCGCGGAAGATGTTGACCACGTGGGCAATCAGGTCATCGAAGTCCAGGGCGTTTGCGGCGCGCAAACGCTCGGTGTAGCCGCGGTACACCTGGAGGACGGCCGAGGCGAACGGGTCATTGCCTGCGACCGTGGCGGCATATTGTTCATCGTCGATGAGCTCGTTCTTCAACGCGGAGATCTTGTGCGCGATCGACTTGGGCGTGAACTTCTTCGGATCCAGCTCCAGGCCCTTGGCCACCATAGTGATCAGGCGCAGGGAATCTGCGGAGTCATATATGGAGAAGCTGGACTTCAGTCCCACCGAAGCCGCCTCCCGGCGAAGGATGCGCACGCACGAGGAGTGGAAGGTTGAAACCCACATTTTCTTTGCCACGTCTTCGCCCACCAGTGCGGCGATTCGCTCACGCATTTCGGCCGCAGCCTTGTTGGTGAACGTAATGGCCAGGATCTCGTGTGGGCGCGCCCGACCCGTGGCCAGGAGATAGGCAATGCGATGTGACAGCACCCGGGTCTTGCCCGACCCGGCCCCGGCGACAATCAGCAACGGGGAGCCTGCATGCTTGACCGCCTGCTCCTGCTCGGGATTTAAACCGGCAAGCAGCTCTTGGGTGCCTGGCAATTGTGGGGCTGGAGCGGGCGCGACGAAGTCATCGAAAAGGAAATCCATGATGCGCCCTAGTCTACGGCGGAGCAGCCACGCATTGGGCGGGCGCGGATCGATTGACGGCATAATTGGGGTTATGGCCAAGTCACAGAAGAAAAAGAAGAAGTACAACCGCCCCGCCGCGGCATCTGCGCCGATCAATCCCTCGACTCAGCGAACGCCGGAGAAGGCCGCAGGCAACGCCAATCTGATCCTGATTGCCGGTTTGGTCGTCACGCTGTTCCTCTTCGGGTACTTCCACTTACTAGTGTTAAACCAGATGGAAGATCTGTCCAACGGACTGACCATGCCCGACCAAATGATCGGGGGCTATTCCGTGGAGCACGTGGAGGCATTGCGCCAGGCCATGGACGCGGACGCCGCAGGGCAACTGAACTACGTGCATAAGACCGCAGGGTTGCTGTTCCCGCTCTTTCTGGCCTTGATCACCATGCTGGCAGTCAACATCAACACCGCCCGTGGTTCGGTCCGCTGGATCCTGTGGGTGCCCCCGATGGCCTTCGCGGTTGTCGACCTTTGGGAGAACCGGGCCATCGACGCCTTGTTCATCGGCGCGCTGGATCCGGCAGCCGTCTCGTTGGCCTCAACGCTGACCACCACGCGGTGGATGCTGCTCTTTGCAACCGCGGCGATCTTGTTCGGTGTGCTCATTGCTGCCTTTGTGCGCACGTTCCGGGAGAAGTGGGAACTGTCCAAGCGGGGACTGCTCTAGGCCAAGGACCGCGTGATTCCCCGGCACGCGGCGCCACATTAACCAAGATTCGCCAAAATACCGTTAGAATTGGTCCGGATCGTTTTTGACGATTCAAGCCTCTGTAGCTCAGTTGGATAGAGCGACTCTCTCCTAAAGAGTAGGCCGTCGGTTCAATTCCGGCCAGGGGCACCAAAACGAAACGCGATCTGCATGTATGCAGGTCGCGTTTCGTTTATGCAAAATCCGTCCGCGCCCAGCTGCAGTTGCGCCAGCACCAAGGGAGCCGGCGGGCTAGTCTCCAGAGCGCCAAGCCCGCCCCGGCAATGACGCCGGTCAATTTGCCTCGAAGGCGTAGGGGACGAAGAGTGCTTTGAGCATTCAGAGGATGCCCCGCCGGCGCGGGGAAGAACGGCATTTCCACGGCCGCGGCACCGCATTGGCGAAGGGGGCGATAGGCCGCAGCGACAGGGTACTTTCTCACGAGCATCGCCTGCGTGAAATCCGGATGGACGATTAAATGGGAGTGCCGTCGACCGGTGAATCCGTGGGATAACTCCCATTACATCCTACGGCACCGGTCGACGGCGTTAAGAGTCGGGTCCCCAGCAGCCGACCTGCCGTTCCCCCACGCACTGTGTTCGCGGATAAACAAGACCAACACGAAAACAACGGTGGGCAGCTCGGTTGCCACCAACTCTTATTGGTCATCTAAATTCATTAGAGAAAGTTTGTCAACTGACTCATGGGTAATAAGTCAAAGGATCGTTCAAAAAGGTAATGAACGATCCTTTGACGTAATATACGACCGCTTAGCGCAGCAACAGTGCCGCGGCCTTTGGCGAGAGGCTCGCGTCCATGATCGCGCAGGCCCCGCCAATGGCGCCAACTTCGTGGCCCAATGTCGAGGAGCGAACCTCGATCGCGTGCACGTGCTTGGAGCTGAAGCGTTCGTTGATGATCGCACGCACATCTTCGAGGCACCATTCATCGACCTCTGCCCACAAGGGGCCAGCCAAAATCACCAATCCGACGTCGAGGGTGTTGCAGAGCTGTCCGGCAACCTGGCCCACATGTCCCATGCATTCCCGGATGAGTTCCACAGCCGCTTCATTGCCGGATTTCGCCAAGGCCACGATTTCGTTCATGCCGGCCGCGCGCTCTTCGGCGTTGCCGTCATCTGGTGCCGTGAGGTTCAGGCCTCGCTCGCGTGCCTGCTGCGCAATCATGTTGAACGACAATGAGGCATGCAGGCAATCGTTGCGGCCGCAAATGTTGCAGTCCTGGGAAATGACGCCGGTGGAGTAGTGCCCGATTTCACCTGCGTTGTTGCTGATGCCGCGATGGATTTCGCCGTTGAGGACCATCCCTGCACCGATTCCGGCACCGACATACATCGTGACGAAATTGTCGCGCTCGGCGTCGTTGCCCTTCCACTGTTCCGCGATGGAGGCGGCAATGGTGTCTTTTTCAATGATGACATCGAGCTTGAGCAACCGGTGCAAGGGTCCGACCATGTCAACGTCTTTCCAACCGTCGAGCAGCGGCGGATCGATCATCACCCCGCGTTCGGGATCCAAGGGACCGGGAACAACGACACCCACGCCCAACACGTTGGAACGCGGTACTCCGGATTCGGAAATGATCTCGTCCACGGTCGTCGCCATGGTTTCGATGGTCTTTTCCGGAACCTCGACGGCGGGGATATCCAGGCGGCGCGAGTGCAGGATTTCACCCCGCAGGTTCAGTATCACCACGGTGATTACGCCGGGATCCAGGTGGATACCTACGGCCACCATGCGGTTGGATTCAAGTTCCAAGACGGTACGCGGTTTGCCCGGGCCCGAAACAATCGTCCGGTCCTCGCGGACCAGGCCTTCATCCAAGAGTCGGCGCACGACGTTTGAAATGGTCTGTGGGGAAAGCCCGGTCGAGCCCGCAAGCTCCACACGGCTGACCCCGTCAACTGCCCGGCGAATCGATTCAAAAATGACCGCCTGATTAAAATCCCCGAGTCGACCTAAGTTGGTGCCCCGCTGCATCAATTCTCCATTTGTAGATCCACATTTGATCCCCCATTGGCAATGCCCGAACCACTTGTCCCCAATGACTAGTGGGGTTCCTGGAACACGGCGCGCTGGCGAATTGTCTCCAGTATCCACGAGTAAATGGAAAAACGCGCCCGTAGGCCTGTCCACAAAGCACGCTATCACCCCACCTGTGCTTTTAGCGGTTGTTAAGCTCAAGTTGTGCCAAAGATTCTTACCATCGCAGCCTTGCAACTACTAGACGCCTCCGGACGCATCCTTTTGGTGCGCAAGCAGGGGACCACTACCTTCATGCAGCCGGGAGGAAAACTCGAATTCGGGGAAAGTCCGCTGTCCGCGGTATTGCGAGAAACACAGGAGGAAATCGGACTGGTTTTCAGTCCCGCCCAAGTCACCGCCATGGGGATGTGGAAGGGGCCTGCAGCCAACGAGGCCGACACCGACATCCACGCCTATTTGTTCGCCGCGCGAACCCTGGAGAGCCCGAGAATCCAAGCCGAAATCGACCAAATCATGTGGCTGGATCCGGAAACTGCGATGGCCCGACCTGACATCGCGCCCCTACTTCGCGAAAAGGTCCTGCCCGGCTTGCTGGGTCGCTGACACTCCGGCCCTATTGCGCGAACTGGGTGTCGTGCAATTCGGCATAACGGCCTCGCACGGCCATGAGCTCGGTGTGGGTGCCTCGCTCGGCAATCCGTCCATCCTCGATGACCAGGATCATATCGGCCGTGCGGATCGTGGAGAGGCGGTGCGCGATGACCAGGGCCGTCCGGTTTTCCAGTGCTTCGGCCAACGCGGCCTGGACGGCCGCTTCGTTGGAAGAATCCAGCGCGGCGGTGGCCTCATCGAGAATGACCACCTGTGGGGCGGCCAGGAGCAGCCGCGCAATGGTCATGCGCTGGCGCTCCCCACCCGAGAGCCGGTAGCCACGCTCCCCCACCACGGTGTCCAGCCCGTCGGGAAGCGCTTCGATGGTGGGTTCCAACCGGGCCCGCTGCAGCGCCTGCCAAAGCTCCGCGTCGCTGGCCTCCGGCTTTGCCAGGCGCAGGTTTGATCCGATCGTCTCGTGGAAAAGATGCCCGTCCTGCGTGACCATGGAAACAATGGAGCGCAACGAACCGAGTTTCAGCTCGCGGATATCGACCCCCGCCAACTGCACGCTGCCCGAATCCACGTCGTAGAGCCGCGCCAGCAGCGAGGCGATCGTTGATTTTCCGGCCCCCGAGGAGCCGACCAGGGCCACCGTGGTCCCGGCGGGGATCTCGAAGTCGATGTCGTGCAGGACCGTTTCCCCGCCCCGGGTGTCGAGCACCGCGACGTCTTCCAGGGATGCCAGGGAGACCTTCTCGGCACTGGGGTAGGCAAAGGAAACGTTGGAAAACTTCACCGACACCGGGCCTGGATCCAGCACCCGGGCATTGGGTGAGTCGCTGATCAGGGGCTTGAGGTCAAGGATTTCAAAGACGCGGTCAAAGCTCACCAGGGCACTGGTGATTTCCACCCGGGCGTTGGCCAGCGCAGTCAGCGGCGCGTAGAGCCGGGTGAGCAGCAATGCCAGCACCACCACGTCACCGGCGGCCAGCTGGCCGCGCACCGCGTAGACACCGCCGAGCCCGTACACCAGGGCCAGGGCCAGGGCAGCCACCAAGGTGAGCATCGAGACGAAGAAGAACTGGCGCATGGCCATCTTCACTCCGATGTCCCGCACGCGTCCGGCGCGGGTGGCAAACTGCGCCGATTCGTCGGCCGGGCGCCCAAATAGCTTTATCAGCGTGGCCCCGGGGGCGGAGAACCGTTCGGTCATTTGGGTGCCCATGGAAGCGTTGAGGTCCGCCGATTCCTTGCGCAGCAAGGCCAGGGATTTGCCGAAGTGGCGTGCGGGAAACAGGAAGACCGGCAGCAGCACCAACGCCAGCGCAGTGACCTGCCAAGACGTGGAGAACATGACACCTGCAGTCAACACCACTGCCACTGTGTTCGAGACCAAGCCCGAGAGGGTTCCGGCGAACGCGGATTGGGCACCGATCACGTCATTGTTCAGGCGACTGACCAGGGCGCCGGTGCGCGTGCGGGTAAAGAATGCCACGGGCATCTTCTGCACGTGGTCAAAGACTGCGGTGCGCAGGTCGAAGATGATTCCCTCGCCCAGCTTCGAGGAGAACCAGCGGACCACCAGCGAGATGACGGCGTCCAACACCGCCACGATCGCGATGATCCCCGCCAGATTCAACACCACCTGGATCCCGGTTTGGGCCACGATGGCATCAACCACGCGTCCGGCCAACACCGGGGTGATCACTGCCAAGACGGCCGACAGCACAGAGAACAGTACGAAGACCAAAAGCCGATTCTTGTAGCTCGCGGCAAAGGCCAGCACCCTCCGCGGTGTCGTGGACGCATATGCCTTGCCCTTGTCCGGTCCGGACATTCGCCACAATGAATGCCAGGCCGCAGTTTCCATGCTCATGTTTTTGTTCTCGCCATTCAGCCGGGTTGTCGTGCCGTACCCGGCCAATGACTCCGCCGGGGATTAAAAAGATCGTCGATCGTGGGCCAGCATACGCAGGTGCCCGCCTCCGACATAACCACCGTGGCGCCCGGGTTCTTCCCGGATCCGCCGCCGGCGCATATGGAGGCACGCCCCGCGGGAGTAAAGCGGGCGATCTCGAGGCCATCCCCGGCCGGCTCCCGCGGCGCAAAATTGGTCGCAGTTCTCCGGTGAGTGCCACTCCGGGGGGGGTGAAACGAATCGTGCGCAGGGGCGGTGCGAACGGCTTTGACCCGGCTCGGGATCATAGTTTCTCGCCGCGGGGATCAACCGAAGCAGCTGCCCACGCAACGAAGGTCCCGGTGACTTGCCCACCGAGACCTTCGTGTCGCTTGCGCAAGCTACCGGCTCGCCGCGCTTTTCCGGGGCTAGCTGTCCAGCGTCGGGCCCGGCGCCAGTTCGTGCGGCACGAAACGCACCATGATGGCCTTGAATCCCGGCGTGTTGGATTCGCGTGCCACCAAGTCGCGGTGGACCAGCGCATTGGCTTCCGGGAAGTAGGCTGCTGCGCAGCCCTTCGCAGTTGGATAGGAGACAAGCCGGAAGCGGTTGGCCCGGCGCTCGGTGCCGCCAAAGGTGGAAATGACGTCCACCAAGGACTTGTCCTCCAAACCGAGTTCGGCAAGGTCCTGCGGGTTGATCAGGATGACCCGGCGCCCGTCCTTGATGCCGCGGTAACGGTCGTCCAGCCCGTAGAACGTGGTGTTGTACTGGTCGTGGCTGCGCATGGTCTGCAGGACCAGGTGGCCTTCGGGTGCGTAGAGCGCCTCGAAGGGCGAAACGGTGAACCTACCCTTGCCGATGTCGGTGGCGAAGGACCTGGTGTCGCGTGGAGGGTTGGGCAGCACGAAGCCGTTGCGCCCGCGCACCCGCTTGTTGAAGTCCCCGAAGCCCGGCAGCACGCGGGAGATGTGGTCGCGGATGACGTCGTAGTCCTCCGCCATTGCCTTCCAGTCGACCGAGTGGTCCTCGCCGAGAATGGCCTGGGCCATCCGCGCCACGATGACCGGCTCGGCGAGCAGGTGCTCGGAGACCGGCTTGAGTCGGCCCTGGGTGGAGTGGATGACCGACATGGAGTCCTCCACCGAGAGGAATTGTGCGCCGCCGGGGTGCTTGTCGTCCCGGTCGGTGCGTCCCAGGGTCGGCAGGATCAGCGAGGTCTGCCCGTGCACCACGTGGGAGCGGTTGGGCTTGGTGGAGATGTGCACCGTGAGCTTGGCGCGCTGCATGCCCGCCTCCAATGCCTCGGTTTCCGAGTTTGCCAGGGCGAAGTTCCCGCCCATGGAGACAAAGACGTCGACGTCGTCTTCCTCGAAGGCTTGCAGGGCCTCGGTGGAGTCGTAGCCGTGGGCGCGCGGGGAATCGATGTTGAATTCGGCATCCAGGGCGGCCAGCAATGCCTCGCCCGGCTTTTCCCAGATGCCCATGGTTCGGTCGCCCTGGACATTGGAGTGTCCGCGGACCGGGCAGGCACCGGCGCCGGGCTTGCCGAAGTTCCCCTGCA
The DNA here is from genome assembly GCF_045798545.1 of Paeniglutamicibacter sp. ORCA_105. Lineage (NCBI taxonomy): Bacteria > Bacillati > Actinomycetota > Actinomycetes > Micrococcales > Micrococcaceae > Paeniglutamicibacter > Paeniglutamicibacter sp. ORCA_105. The sequence continues at coordinate 48,956 of NZ_JBIXLM010000018.1, forward strand.
CCAGCAGGAGGTTGATGATTTCCTTCAGCGTGGGCACCGAGTGCGGCTGCTGCGTCAGGCCCAGCGCCCAGCAGAAGATCGAGGCCTTGGACTTGATGAGCAGGTTGGCCACGGTGGTGATCTCGGCGCGGGTGAGCCCGGTGGCTTCCTCGGTGGCTTCCCAGTCCAGGGTTGAGCGGGCTTCCTTGTACGCTTCGTAGCCGTCGGTGGCCGAGTCGATGAACGCCTTGTCGATGACGGTGCCGGGGTTCTTGGCCTCGGCCTCGAAGATCAGGTGGCCGAAGGCCTGGAAGAGCGCCAGGTCCCCGCCGACCTTGATCTGCAGGAAGTGGTCGCTGATGTCATCGGAGCGTCCCAGCATGCCATTGAGCGACTGCGGGTCCTTGAACCCGAAGAAGCCGGCCTCGGGCAACGGGTTGACCGCCACGATGTGGGCGCCGCGCTTGCGGGCATCGGCGAGGGCGGAAAGCATCCGGGGGTGGTTGGTGCCGGGGTTCTGGCCAATGACAAAGATCAACTCGGCGTGCTCGAAGTCCTCAAGGGAAACGGTGCCCTTGCCGATCCCGATGGTGGGGTTCAGCGCGGAGCCGGAGGATTCGTGGCACATGTTGGAGCAGTCGGGCAGGTTGTTGGTGCCCAGCGAGCGGGCCAGCAGCTGGTACATGAACGCGGTCTCGTTGGCGGTGCGCCCCGAGGTGTAGAACACGCACTTTTCCGGCGTGGTCGCGTTCACGTGCTCGCCGATGGTGGCAAAGGCCTGCGCCCAGGTGATCGGCGTGTAGTGGCTTTCGCCCTTGCGGATGATCATCGGCTCGGTGATCCGGCCCTGGGAGCCGAGCCAATACTCGGTCTTCTCACGCAGCACGTTGATGGGGTGCTTGGCCCACCACTCGGGAGTCACCGTGCGGGCGCTGGCTTCCTCGGCGATGGCCTTGGCGCCGTTCTCGCAGAACTCCGCGGGCTTGCGCGCCCCGGTGATGGATTCGGGCCAGGCGCAGCCCGGGCAGTCGAACCCGCCGCGCTGGTTGATGCGCAGCATCGAGCTCAGTGTCCGGCTCACGCCCGCCTCGGAGAAGCCGCGTTCCAGTGACACCATCACTGCCTTGACCCCGGCCGCGCTGCGTTTTGGCTCGGTGACCTTCAGGTCATCCTCGTTGATGTCCTGCGTTGGGGCTGGCCGATGCATGTATCCTCCACGTCGAAGTGCGGTGTTGTTGACCGTAGTCGCGCGTGCCGGAAACCGGGTGCCTGATTCGGGCTATGAACCGGTTTTCACCCGGTCGGCATGCGTATATAGGTTCACCGTACTACCCCGTGAGAAAGCCGCAAGCGTCAACCCGGTTTCATCGGCCAATTCCACTGCCAGCGAAGAGGGCGCACTGACCGCCGAAAGGACCGGGATCCCTGCCATCGCGGCCTTTTGCACCAGTTCGAAGGAGGCCCGCCCCGAGACTTGCAGGATGGTGTCATGAAGCGGTAATTTTTGTTCTCGCAGCCCGGCCCCGATGACCTTGTCCACGGCGTTGTGCCGTCCCACGTCCTCGCGCAGGACCAGCAGCTCGCCGTCGGTGGTGAACAGCCCCGCCGCGTGCACTCCCCCGGTGGCGCTGAAGAGATTTTGTGCCCCGCGCAGGGTGTCGGGCAATCCCAGCAGCACCTTCACATCCAGGTGGCCCCGGGCTGGGTCCAACGGGTAGGAGGACTTCTTGGAGACCTCATCGATGGAGTTGGTGCCGCAGATCCCGCAGGCAGACGAAGTCACGACGTTCCGTGCCGCGGAAAGATCCGGGGCCTGGGCCCCGAAACCAACCTGCACGTCGATGACGTTGAAGGTCTGGTTGCCGTCCTCATCGGTGCCGGCGCAATAGCGCATGGAGACCAAGTGCTCGGTGCGGCTGATGATTCCCTCGGCGAGAAGGAAGCCGGCGACCATGTCGAAGTCGTCTCCGGGGGTGCGCATGGAGGTGGTGAAGGACGTCCCGTTGAAGCGAATTTCCAGGGGTTCCTCGACCGCGAGTTTTTCCTCGCGCGCGATCCGCGCACCATCCAGCGTGGCGCGGACGATGCGCCTGCGTGCTATTTTCCGTCCCATATCGTTATTGCCCTTCTTGCCTTGGCCACGTTCCGCAGCTCGCGCGGTGCGGCGACCGCACACCTACCAAGGTAGCCGAAGATACGGCACCGGGTCGCCGGATGTGGCGCCGTCGGGACCCACCACCAGGATGGCGTCGGCAGCGGCCAGTCCGCGCAGCATGGCAGGTGCCACATGTTCGGCCGGTGCCAGTGCATCGGGGCCGGCACCGCCGACGGCCGGGACCCAACGGGCCGGGATCAGACGGGTCCTGCCCGGTAGCTTGGAGAAGTCCGTGGCCGAGGTTGCCGCGTGGAGTTCGGCCAATGCGCTGCCGTTTGCCCCGCGCAGGATCGGGTCGACGAGCGTTGCAACGGCCATCAGCGCGGCCAACGGGTTCCCGGGCAGGGCCACCAACAGGCGGTTGTCGGGAAGCACCGCGACCATTGACGGGTGGCCCGGGCGCATGGCCACGGAGGAGATGGCTTCCCGCCCCCCGATGGCGCTGACCGCGGCGCGCACGAAGTCGCGGTCGGAGAATCCGGTGCCGCCGGTGGTCACCACCAGGGCAGCCGCCCTGGCGTCTTCACCGTCGATGGCCGCGATGGTGGCAGCAAGGGTGTCTCCGATGCGGGTACTGCTGGCAACCGTGCCGCCGAGGGCCGCTACGACCAGGGGCAGCACCGGGGAAAAACCGTCTCGGACCTGGCCAGGTGTCGGGTGACCTGAGGTGATGACCTCATCCCCGGTGAACACCAGGTGCACGGGCGGGACGGCAGCGACCGGGAGTTCGTCGTGTCCCGCCACTGCTGCCGTGGCGATCACACCGGCCCGCAGCAGCGTACCCGCGGCGGCCAGCAAATCCCCGGCGGAGGCCTCGGTGCCGGAGGGCCGGATGTCGTCCCCAGCGCGCAATGTCCGCTCGCTGGAGAGCAGGCTTCCCTGGAGCGTCGAGTGCTCGACACGCAGGATGGCCGTGGCGCCCTCGGGAATCAGGGACCCGGTGACCACGGCGCTGGCTTCGCCGTCGGCGAGCACCACGCGGTCCGCCGCAGCGGGGTTGGCTGCGTGCGCCCTGAGCAGTTTCCACGGCCCGGTGCCGTTGACGGCGTATCCGTCCATGGCCGAGGTGGCCCAATGCGGCATCGGGTAGGCGGCCGTCAGATCGGCGGCCAGGATGCGCCCGCCGGCCAGGTGAAGGGGAACGGTTTCGCGAATGCCGGCAATCCTGGAGCCCAGCGCATGGGCATCGGCGCGCGCAGCCTCCCACTGGTGGTCTTCCATGGCGCCCGTGCTAGGCGTTGTCAGGGGAATCGGTGCGTGCTGCAAGGACCGCGCGGGCCAATCCGTCGGCCGCGTCCATGGCGTCCAGTTCGCCCGACCGGGAGCTGCCGACGGCCAGGCCAGCCGCGTAGCCTGCCAGGTAGGTGGTCAGCGGTGCCGCCGGACGGACAATGGTGTGCGCGGCCACCCCTGCAAGCGAAAGAACCTGGTCGATGTCGATCCTGGTGTCGGCGAGGTCAAAGGCCGCCAGCAGTTCCTTGACCCATTCCTCGAGCTCGGCTGCAGGCATGGTGCGTTCTCCTTGTCAGTGGCCGTTGGCCACCGCTATCCCGTGGCGCCCGGCATCCCCGGGCGTATCGATGTCGCTGAAGTCCGCGTCCGGGAGCTTCAGGCGTTCCATCTGCACTGTAGCAAGCAGACGCATCATTGACGCATTTTCGAGACTTCCGCGGGGTTCGGTGGCCTGGTCGATGGCCTGTCGCAAGGAGGACGTGAGGATGGCACAGGAGAGTGTCTGCAGCACGCCCGAGGCATCCTGAGGTACCCACGCCTCGACCCCTTCGGCGGGCTTCCCTGTGGCCGCCAGCAGGGCGTCCACGACAGGACCCGGATCCAGGAAGTCCGAAGCCAGCACCACGGTCAGTTCTGAGGCCTGGTTCTGGCGTTGGGCGCTCTCGTCGTCGGGACCGTCGTCCAGGGCCGCCCGTCCGGCGGCGACCGCTGCCGCTGGACCGGAAAAGCTGGGGTATTCGCGGGTGATGACCACGCGCTGGAAATCGGGCGCGGTATCCATGTACCGGGTGACGGCTTCGGCCAGGGCATGGGTGCCGACCACGGCGATGGCCTGCGCGTCCCGGACGGCGTTCAGGGAATGCTCCAGCAGCGTTTCCCCTCCGTGTTCAAGTAGGGGCTTGCTGACGCCGCCCAGGCGGGATCCACGGCCACCGGCCACAATAATCGCATCGAATTTCATGCTGCACTCCGTAAGAAGGGACTCCAGGCCTCTGCGGGGCGCTCAAGCTCGGTGATGAACCACTGGGCGCCACGCGGTCGGCTCGGGGCGAACCGCAGCTTCCAGCCAAGCTGTGCAAGCGTCCGGTCCCCCTTGGCGCTGTTGCAGCCTTGGCATGCCGCTACTAGATTCTCCCACGAATCCTCCCCGCCGCGGCTGCGCGGCACGATGTGGTCGATCGTGTTGGCGCTGCGTCCGCAGTATCCGCAGCGGTGCCCGTCGCGGCGCAGCACCCCGCGGCGCGAGACATTGACGGTGTTGCGGTAGGGAAGTCGGATGTACCGATTCAGCAGGATCACCGTCGGCCGGGGCATCACCTGGTTGACCCCGACGATCGGGTCACGGTCGTCATCGGCAAGGACGGTGGCCTTCCCGGTGAGGACAAGGAGAAGTGCCCGGCGGAAGGTGATGACCGCCAGCGGTTCAAATCCTGCATTCAGTACTAGGGTTCGCATACGCGCATCCTTAGATCCTGACCCGGCGCAACGCGAGGGACCCGTCCACGACGGAAGTCCCTCACGGTGGCGCACGCGGCACTCGGCTTTGGCTCCTGTGACCTAGCCTAAGACAAGAAACAGCGGTTTTGCGTGTATTTGTGGAAAACCAGTTGAAATTGCCACCATAATTTTCCCTGCAGTACACCCCTCGAACACCTGGCAGGCAGGGCTCCGCACGGTGTTCCCGTCCCCCGGGCGCACCACCGTTACCGGCCGGGAACAAGGCGAGGGTTCAAATGCCTGCTGCGTCGCCCGAATGCTCGATGCCGGCCGAACTGGAGACATGGATTTGCTTCCCGTCCGCACGCAGGGCGACTGCGTCCACCGCGCCGTCGGTTCGTGAGCCTTCACTCCAGCTCACGGCCTCGTCGGTGCTTGAAAACGGCATACCCACGCCAATGTCCACATACCAAGCCCGGGGAGGCTTCCATGCAAAAGTCCGCATTAACCAGCAAGGCCTCCGTTCGATCCACATGGATCGAACGGAGGCCTTGGAACGCTTGGCGCTTAGCCCTTGAGGGTGTAGTAACCGTAGAGCGGGTTGCGGGAAACGTCGTGAAGAATGGTGTCGACAGTCGGGTTCTGGGCACCGATCATCTTGCCGCCGCCGAGGTAGATGCCGACGTGTCCGCCACCGTTCTGGAACACGAGGTCGCCCGGCTTCGGGGAGCTGGTGCGCACGAACTGGCCCGAAGCGCGGATAGCCGAGGTGCCGCGGGCGATGTTGATGCCGTGCTGTGCGTAGACGTACTTGACGAAGCCCGAGCAGTCCCAGCCCGAGGGGGTGTTGCCGCCCCATACATACGGAACGCCGACGTACTTGGCCGCGGTTGCCGCGATGCCGGACAGGTTGGCGGTGTTCATCGACTCGCTCTTCACCTTGGGGGCCTCGGGGGCCTTCGGGGTGGAGTCGCGGTTCGAGCGGGTCACCGGCGCCATGGCGTCCGAGTTGCTGCTGGAACGGGTCACCGGAGCGGTGTCGTTGGAGCGCTCGGAAACCTCGTTGGAAACGGCGACGACAACCGGGGCGGGTGCCGGCTTGGAGGTGAACGCTGCGCGTTCGATGCTCAGGTCCTTGGCCTTGGAAGCCGCGACCGAAACGGCCTTGACGGCTACGCGCTCTGCGGAGAGGCCTTCAACGGGAACCGCGCTTGCTTCGCGGGAAACATCACCCTGGGCCGGAACGCCCAAAGTGAGCACGAGGCCTGATGCGGCTGCAATGACTGCTGCCTGGCGTCCAACCGAACCAGCGTTCGAGGCAACTGCCTTCGAGATGGATTCGAGTGGGTTGGTCCGAACCGGGGTCGCGCGGTGGCGGCCCAATGCTTGACGTGTAGTCACGTAGTAATGCCTCTCCTGATGCCTGCGAGGTGAGCTGTCGGGTTCGAGTGGGAGTCACTCGGCAATCCGGCCGCCAGGCCGAACCACTTAACCCCAAGGCTTCCTGTGTGGAAACCGAATGTGGGTCCCCCGCCACTGCCAAACGAGTAATTGAACGGACACCGTGGGCTGGCAGTGCTCGGCACTTCCCGCGGCGGTGAACAGGGATGATCCCTGGTCACTTATTTAGAATATATGAAGCGAATCCAAAAGTCACGTTCTGATCACGGAACGGTGACAATTGCCGTTATAACCAGGCCTCGGGGTTTACCCACTTGCCGTTGACGATGACCTCGAGGTGCAGGTGGGGGCCGGTTGAGTTGCCCGTGCTGCCACTCAAGGAGACGACTTCGCCGCGCTTGACCTTCTGGCCCACTGAAACCTTCAGTGCCGAATTGTGGTTGTAGCTGGTGTGCAGTCCGTTGCCGTGGTCGATCTCCACACGGAAGCCCGAGTGGCCGGCCCAGGCGGCCTGCACGACGGTGCCGGCGGCGCTTGCCTTGATCGGTGTGCCCATGGGAACTGCGTAGTCCAGGCCATTGTGGTTCATGAACCCCGGACCGGTCGGATTCTTGCGGTGGCCGAAGCGCGAGGTCAACCGGATGCTGTCCACCGGCTGGGCCAAGACTCCTTCGGCAGCCAGCTTGGTGACGTCTCCGCCGGCTGCGGTCAAGACCGTTGCCAGCTTGTCTTCCTCGGTGAACTCGCTGGTCAGCGAGGCGCGCTCGATCTTGACCTCGTCGTTGACCGGGGCCTTGACGTCGACCACGACGGACTGGGCGACGCGCTCGGATCCCGCGGCTGCCGTCTCGGCTTCCTTTGCGGGAGAGGCTGCGGCGAACGCCAGACCGGAAACGGCGGCGACTGCCGCAAGCTTGTGCGTGAAGCCAAGGCGGGGGCGCTGGGCCCGGGGGGCGAACTTCAGGACATTGTCCAGTTCGTCGACCTCGGCCGGTGCGGCAACGGGTGCTGCCGGCGCAGCCAGGGCGACGGGAATTTCGGTGGCGGCAATTGCGTCCGCGTCCGGGGATACGCCATAGCGCAGGCCTGCTACGAAGCGGCGGCCGGTGTACTGCGTGTTGTCAGGGGCCTCGACGGAATCAGGGACCGCGCTCAGGGCGCGTCGACCGGAACGTCGGGAAGTGCTTTCACCACTCAGTGCGGTGTCCACGATCTGCTCTAGTGAACCTTCAGCAGGCGAAGCATCAACGGGTCCGGAAGCACGGCGGCGCCCGGAAGTGTGCTGCTGAGTCAAATGTCAACCTCTCATGTATCGCCTGCGAAGTTAGCTGTCGGATTCGAGTCATGAGATCAACTCGGCAGAGCCTACATAGTGGACTCAGCTTCACCCCAAGATCCGTGGTCCAAGACCAGGAACGGCTGAATGGGTCCTCCGCCCCTACCGGGAATTCTTGCTCCGCAATCCGCCGGTAGGGTTATGCGAACCGGATCGGGACTAGATTGCCTAGGTGCAACCCAACGTGAAACACTACCGGGATTAATGTCAAAGTTACAATTCCGTTATCAATCCATGCGGCGGACAAACACGTGGGCGCTGACTTCCGTCGGAAGCTCCAGCGCGCCCTCGATCCCCTGCACCCGAACGACGACGTAATCGCCGGCCCTTTCGAGCGTAACTAGGGCGCCTGGGCGGATGCCGCCCTCATCGAGCTGCACCAGCAGCTCGGGTTCCACCTGGATGGTTTCGGCCAGTCGCTCGACGCGGACCGGGCCCAGATTCCCGTCGACCAGGGCCGAATCGAGACTTTGGACACGTATGGAGATTTCGCCCAGTTCTGGCCCTCCCAGGGTCTCGAGCCCGGGGATCGGATTTCCATAGGGGGAGGACTCTGGCGAACCGAGCAACTTGAACAGGCGCTGCTCCACGCGCTCGCTCATCACGTGCTCCCAACGGCAGGCCTCTTCATGGACGTACTCCCACTCCAAGCCAATGACGTCGGCGAGCAGGCGTTCGGCCAGACGGTGCTTGCGCATCACGCCCGTTGCAACTTCTGCGCCATGTGAGGTCAGTTCGAGGTGGCGGTCGGTGGTCACCACGACCAGTCCATCGCGCTCCATGCGGGCCACCGTCTGTGAAACCGTGGGTCCGGAGTGCCCCAGTCGCTCGGCAATGCGCGCGCGCAGGGCAATGATGCCCTCTTCCTGGAGTTCCAGGATGGTGCGCAGGTACATTTCGGTGGTATCGATCAAATCTGACACGTTTGCAGCTCCCGCAGGGGTTGATTGTTACAAGAGATCACTACGCGATCCACTCTACCCGCGTTCACATTGGCGACTCGCTATTACACAATGGGCCGCCCAGTGCGCGATTATTGAACCACTGGGCACCCTCAATGCGCATCGGATTGCCGCATCGGAAGTGCCCATAGCGGATAACCCCCCTTATGAGGAGCAACATGAGCACCGGCGTGACCATCCCCCAAGACCTTTTGCCCGTGGACGGACGATTCGGCGCAGGACCTTCCAAGGTCCGCCCCGAACAGATCCAGGCCCTCATCGATGCCGGCACGCAACTCCTGGGGACCTCGCACCGCCAGGCCCCGGTGAAGAACCTGGTCCGTGACATCCAGGAAGGCCTCAAGACGTTCTTCAACGCCCCGGCCGACTACGAAGTGGTCCTGGGCGTGGGCGGATCCACCGCTTTCTGGGACATTGCCGCATTCGGCCTGGTACGCCACAAGGCCCAGCACCTCTCCTTCGGCGAGTTCGGCTCGAAGTTCGCCGCCGCCACCAACAAGGCACCGTTCCTTGAGCCGTCCTCCATCATCGTCTCCGAACCCGGCACCCGGCCTGTTCCCGTGGCCGAGGCAGGGGTGGATGTATACGCCTGGCCCCAAAACGAGACCTCCACGGGCGTCGCTGCACCGGTTCACCGTGTTGAAGGCGCCGACGAAGGATCGCTTGTCCTCATCGACGCGACCTCCGCAGCCGGCGGACTGGACGTCGATGTCTCGCAGGCAGATGTGTACTACTTCGCCCCGCAGAAGAACTTCGCCTCCGATGGCGGCTTGTGGATTGCGCTCTTCTCCCCCGCGGCCATCGCCCGCGCCGAGGAAATTGCCGCCTCCGGCCGTTGGATCCCGGACTTCCTGAACCTGAAGACGGCGATCGACAACTCGCGCCTGAACCAGACGTACAACACCCCGGCCCTGTCCACCCTGGTCACGCTCAACGCCCAAGTGCAGTGGCTCAACGCCAACGGCGGCCTGGCGTTCGCCGCGGCCCGCACCGCGGACTCGGCCTCCCGCATCTACGACTGGGCCGAGGCTTCCGATGTGGCGACCCCGTACGTCGCCGCCCCGGGGGAACGCTCCAACGTCATTGCCACGATCGACTTCGACGATTCGATCGATGCCGCTGCGGTGGCCAAGACCCTGCGCGCCAACGGCGTGGTCGATGTAGAGCCGTACCGCAAGCTCGGCCGCAACCAGCTGCGCGTGGCGACCTTCGTCGCCATTGAGCCCGAGGACGTTTCGTCCCTGCTCAAGTGCATCGAATACGTACTGAAGAACAGCTAGCTTCTTCCGCGTACGAATCGGGCGGCGCCCACCCACGGTTGATCCCGCGGGTCGGCGGCGCCCGCTTTTCTTAAGCCGATGCCTGCCGCCCGACGGCAAGGGAGCGGGCAGCGATCCGAAGATCGCTACCCGCTCCCTTGTTCACTTCAGGGGACAAGTCCCCTGGTTGCCTATTCAGCTATTTGGCGTCTTCGTCCGAGTCGTCTTCATCGGAGGCGACTTCGTCCGTCGCAGCCGCGGATTCGGTCTCGGTTTCCGCGGATTCTTCCTCCGTGCCTGAGGGGGCGGAATCGTCCGAGCCCTCCGGAGCCGAGGCTTCGGCGACGCCGTCCGCAACCGCGGCGGCGTCCTCGGCGGCCTGGCGCTCGGCGTCCATTTCCTCCGGTCGAACTCGCTCGGCCCACGGCACCCAGGCCGGGGCCAGCAGTGCGTCCTCGCCGGGCAGGATCCCGACCTCGCACACCGTGAGGTCCTTGGCCTGGGCACGCGGGATGCGGGTCAGCGTGGCAAACCAGCTCCAGCCCTCGTAGCCGGGGAGCAACACGTCGAAGCGGTGAGTCACCAGGCGTTCGCCGTCGTTCACGGCTTCCTGGTATTCACCGATCGTTGCCTCGTCGGTGATTTCCAGCAGCGCCTTGCGCGCATGGTCCACGGCCTTGGCCAGTGTCGTATCGAGCATTACTTTGCGGGACATGGGTTCAGGCATCCAAATCGTCGGCTACGGCGCGCAGCACTGCTGCGACCTTGGCACCCTGGGCTTTTTCGGGGTAACGGCCCCTGCGCAGTCCGTTGGAGACCGAATCGAGCACCTTGATGAGGTCCTCGATCAGCACCGCGGTGTCCTCGGCCGGCTTGCGCTTGGCGCGGGCCACCGAGGGTGCGTCGTCGATGATGCGAACGCTCAGGGCCTGGGCACCCTTGCGGCCTTCGGCAACGCCGAATTCCATGCGGGTACCCGGTCGCAGCTCGGTCGTGCCCACGGGCAGCGCCGAGGCATTCAAGTACACTTCCTGGCCCTCGTCGGTCACCAGGAACCCGAACCCCTTGGAGGGCTCGTACCACTTCACTTTGCCGGTTGGCACGTCTAACTACCTCGTTCTTGCGTCTCAATGGGGCAACGGCGGCGGGCCATTCAGGTTCCGCGTTCCCATTTCTGGCGATGTCCCGGCGCGAAACCACGCAGCCCGTCCCCCTATGGGGGGCTTGCGGGCGGGCTCATGCGTCCGGGGAAGTCTATATCTTCTAGGGTACGACATCAGCGGCTTGCCCCTTCCCACCCACGGGCCAAGGCCTCCATGATGGCCGTTTCGCCGGTGCACGGTAGTTTTAAGGGGTGAACACCTCCGCCGCTGCCCCAACATCCCTGCGCATCCTGACCTTTCTTGCCGGTGGCGTAGCCATCGCCTCACTCGCCGCGCTGGCCGTGATCCTCATCCAATACGCGATGCAGCTTTCCCCGGCCCCGGTGCTGCTGGCCGTGGCGCTCTATGGATTGCCGCTGGCGTTCATCCTGCTCATCGTGATCCTGGCGCTGAACTTCCGCGAGCGCCGCCGCTCTCACTAGCCCACGTCGCCCGATACCCGCCCAAGTGCCCTGCCGGCTCCGGGCATCTTGGGGGTGATCATTGGGCGGGGCACCCTTGCCCGCACACCAAACACACAGCGTTCTTACAGATAGCGGTTGCAGACTGGTACCCATGAATGCCAAAACCCCCGAAGCGAAGCTCCTGGTCGTCGACGACGAACCAAACATCCGCGAATTGCTTTCCACCTCCCTGCGTTTTGCGGGCTTCGAGGTGGTTGCCGCGGCGAACGGCCGCGAGGCCCTGGCAGCCGTGGAGGCCGACACCCCCGATCTGGCGGTGCTCGACGTGATGCTCCCGGACATGGACGGATTCACCATCACCCGGAGGCTGCGCGCCGCGGGCAAGCACTTCCCGGTCCTCTTCCTCACCGCACGCGACGACACCGAGGACAAGGTCACCGGGTTGACCGTCGGCGGGGACGACTACGTCACCAAGCCCTTCAGCCTCGACGAGGTGGTCGCCCGCATCCGTGCCGTGCTCCGGCGTACCCAGCCGGCCGAGGAAGACAGCGCGATCATCCGGGTGGATGACCTCGAGCTGGATGACGACGCGCACGAGGTCCGCCGCTCCGGCGAGGTCATCGAGCTTTCGCCCACCGAATTCAAGCTGTTGCGCTACCTGATGATGAATCCCAACCGGGTGCTGTCCAAGGCACAGATCCTTGACCACGTATGGGAATACGACTTCAACGGGGACGCTTCCATCGTGGAGTCCTACATTTCCTATCTGCGCCGCAAGATCGATTCCCGCGCCGAATGGCCCTCGCTGATCCAGACCAAGCGCGGCGTCGGCTACCTCATGCGCACCGCCGACCGCCGCTAAGACGAAAGGCCGGTTCCCACACGTGGAAAGTGCCCGCAGATTCTGGCGACAGGTGTCGTTGCGGACCAAGCTCGTGGCGCTCATGAGCTCCCTGATGATCCTGGGGATCGTGGTCACGGCCGTCGGCTCTGCCCAGTCGCTGCGGCTGATGCTCACCGCACAGCTGGACACGGACCTGAGGTCCAACAGCGCGACGATCACCGCCACCATGCTCAATGACTATGCGGGCATTGCCAATATCAACCCCAAGTCCAACGGGCTCGCCCGTTTCTACGGGGATCTGCGCAACGAGTCGGCCGAGGTTCTCTACACCATGCCGCGCCGTGCCGCGCCGGACAACAATCCGCTGGATGCCCCGGCTGTCGATGCGCAGGTCATCGAGCGCTTGCGGGAGGACCCCGCAGCCTCGCTCTCGGTGCCCGGCAGCAACCTGGGCTCCGCCGGGTGGCGGGTGCGCATCGTGGACCTACCGCGCACCGACTACGACCTCATCTACGCCCTGCCGATGACCTCGGTGCAGGACACCGTCACCAAGGCCACGATGCTGGTGATGTCCACCGGCATGCTGGCCACGCTGCTGATGTCGATGATCGCCTACGGGATCACCACCCGGGCCCTGCTGCCGTTGCTGCGCGTTGAACGAACGGCGGCGGCCATCGCCGCCGGGGACCTGTCCCGCCGCGTGGAGGACTACCCTCCGGAGACCGAGGTCGGGCGGCTCTCGCGCTCGCTGAACGCCATGCTGGCGCACATCGAACACGCCTTCCGCGGGCGTGCGGCTTCCGAACGCAAGATGCGAAGATTCGTCCAGGACGCCTCCCACGAACTGCGCACCCCGTTGGTGACCATCCAGGGCTACTCCGAGTTCTACCGGCAGGGCGGGCTCAACGACCCGGAAATGCTGCGCACCGCCATGGGGCGCATCGAGGCCGAGTCCAAGCGCATGGCCCAGCTCGTCGAGGACCTGCTGACCCTGGCGCGGCTCGACGAGCAGCGCCCGCTGGACCGCAAGCCCATCGATTTGCTCCTGCTGGCCGGTGACGCCGCCGAGGACACCCGGGTCAATGCCGTGGACCGCAAGGTGCGCCTGATCGGCCTGGACGGCGGGGCCCCGCAACCCGCACCCACTTCCGGGGACGAGGCCCGGCTGCGGCAGGTCGTGGCCAACCTGATGACCAACGCGCTGCGCTACACCCCCGAGGGCAGCGACATCGAGATCGCCGTGGGCGTCAAGCCGGTCATCGACGGAAGGTCCGATGCGGTGCTGGAAATCCGCGACCATGGCCCGGGCATCTCCGATGACGACGCGGGACGGGTGTTTGAGCGGTTCTACCGCGCCGATTCCTCGCGCCAGCGCGAGACCGGCGGCACCGGGCTGGGGTTGGCCATTGTCGCGGCGATTGCCGCGCAGCATGACGGCTCCATTCGGCTCAGCGAGACCCCCGGCGGCGGGGCCACCATGTCGATCCACCTGCCCTACGTCAAGCCCGAGGACGACCCGGCCGAGGATGAGGACGACGACTGACCCATCGGCCGTGGAGTTGTCCACACCCCGTCGCGGCCCCCGGGTCGCGGCGGGACGGGTGCCCTAGCCTGAACTCGGAGGCGTGCATCCATCCATCGCGCGTCTCCCGCCGGGCCGCTTGCGCCATTGCCATTGCGTCCCAAGGCCCGGCGCCAAACAGCCATTGCACGGGAGTGAAGCCAATCATGAGCACCTTTGCCGCCAACACCAACGAAATGCAGGCCCGGTCCATGAGCCTGCATGCCACCATCGAGCGCGTGCGGGCCGAGGTGAACTCGCTGACCTCCTCGCTGCAGGACCTCCAGGGCACCTGGCAGGGAGCGGCCTCGACCAATTTCCAGTCCGTGGTGGCCGACTGGCGCAACACCCAGGCACGCGTCGAGGAATCCCTCTCCTCCATCGGCACCGCGTTGAACCGGGCCTCGGTGCAATACGACGAGGCGGAAGCCGCCAACGCGTCCCTGTTCACGTACTGACCTTTCCAAGGCCTCTTGCCGGGACGGGGTGTTCGCGCGTATTAGTCTGGGGACGTGTCCATCCTCATTGATCCCCCGTTCTGGCCGGCCCACGGAACGCTCTTTTCGCACCTGGTCTCCGATGCGTCGCTGGACGAATTGCACGAATTTGCCAGGGAACAGGGCCTGCCCGAGCGCGCCTTCGACCGCGACCACTATGACGTCCCGCAAAAGCGCTACGACGACCTGGTCGCGGCCGGTGCCGTCCCGCTCCGGGCCACCGAGCTGGTGCGGCGGCTCATAGCCTCGGGGTTGCGCGTGCGGGCCAAGGAACGGCCCGAACGACTCGACGCCGTGCTGCTCGCGCGCTGGGACGCCCTGGGGCTCGGCGCCCCGGAGCTGGGCCGCGAACTGCTGGGGTGTTGGAGCCAGGAGCAGCGCGTCTACCACGACAGGGCGCACCTGCTGGCGGTCCTGACGGCCCTGGACGCCCTCACGGGCGGGACTGCCTCCTCGCAGTCACACCTGCCGGTGCACCTGGCGGCCTGGTTCCACGACGCGGTGTACCGCGGCACGGCCACCGATGAAGATGAATCTGCCGCGCTGGCCGCGGCACGCTTACCGGACCAAGGCATCGGCTCATCCGTGGTGGACGAGGTCGTGCGCCTGGTCCTGCTGACCAAGACGCACAAGCCCGCACCCGGCGATGTCGCCGGTGCCCTGCTCTGCGACGCGGACCTGGAGGTCCTGGCCCGTCCGGCCGGCGCCTACCGGCGATACACCGTGGCCGTGCGCCGCGAGTATGCCCACGTGCCTGACGCCGATTTTGCCCGCGGGCGATCAGCGATCCTGCGCGCATTGCTGGCCGGCGGCTCGCTCTACTCGAGTGACAGGGGCCGGGCGTTGTGGGAAGAAGCCGCTCGGGCCAACCTCATGGCTGAGCTCAAGGACCTGGAAGCCCTCGCCCCATAGGCTTCGGCTGCCTGGCCCTAAAGAGCAAGGGCTGACGCCCAGAGCGCTTCGTGTTTCCTCACGAATCTGGCGGCATCCGCCCAATGCCGGCCATGCCCGTTGGCGAACATCCCGCCCCACGGCTGGACGTCCTTGAGATGGGCGTCGCGAAGAAAGCCGTACATGGCTTCGGTGCGTTCGCCCATGGCCGCCGGCAGCTTGGCGCGCAGATCGGCGTCGGCCCGGTAGCCGTCAACGACCAACGTCCGCAACCGCGCCGCGGCCTGGCCCGGATCCTCACCGGAGACGAGAAAGGCAAGCGACTGGGCAGCATAGGCCAGATCCCAGAGACGCGTGCTTGGCCCCGCACCGTCCCAGTCGATGAAGGCCGGGCGGTCCCGGCCAACCAGGTTCCATGGTGCCAGGTCGTTGTGGCAGATCAGGTCCGCATGGGGAGCCTGGATCAGGGTGGACCAGCAGTCGTCAGTGGATCGCTTGAAGCTTGCGGAGGCGTCATGGATCCGGCGTATCAGGTCCCCTACTTCTCCCAGGGGTTTCTGCGGCAGGGGCCGGTCGTGGGGCGCTGGGGCACCGGAAACAAATTCCGTGATTTGCCGGCCTTGCCTATCCCGGCCCAATGGCCGTGGGACCTCGGACAGCCCATGCTCACGGAGATGGGCCATGAACCTGTGAACCGATGGCGTGCTTTCAAGCCAGGGCTTGCGCACTGTGGAACCGATGCGCACCACCTCACCGGCGGCGTTCCCGCCGACCAGCGGCACTTCGATGTGGGGCATGGCCCCATGCTAGTCCGCCGCAAGCGATCCCCCCGATGCCTGAATGCGTAATAGTCATGGCGGTCCGGGCGCCAGGAACCCGTTAACGCCGTGAGCCGCCTTCCATACGGTGTCCCGTCCTCCCCGAGGGGGAAACGGTACACCGTGGGAAAGCGGCTCACGGTTTAGTGCCAGGTACTGCTAACGCGCGGGGCGTGGTGAAGCAGGGGGGATTAGAATCCGCCCATGCCGCCCATGCCACCCATGTCGTCGCCACCCGGTGCTGCTGCGCCGGCCGGAACCGGCTTGTCGGCGACAACGGCCTCGGTGGTCAGGAACAGACCGGCAATGGAGGCGGCGTTCTGCAGGGCAGAGCGCGTGACCTTTACCGGGTCGTTCACGCCGGCGGCGAGGAGGTCCTCGTAGACGCCGGTGGCTGCGTTCAGGCCGTGACCTGCGGGCAGGCCCTTGACCTTGTCGGCGACAACGCCCGGCTCCATGCCGGCGTTGAAGGCGATCTGCTTCAGCGGAGCTTCAATGGCAACGCGCACGATGTTCGCACCGGTTGCCTCGTCGCCCGTCAGCTGCAGCTTGGCGAATGCAGCAGCGCCGGCCTGGATGAGGGCCACGCCGCCACCGGCGACGATGCCTTCTTCGACGGCGGCCTTGGCGTTGCGCACTGCATCTTCGATGCGGTGCTTGCGTTCCTTGAGCTCAACCTCGGTAGCGGCACCGGCCTTGATGACTGCAACGCCGCCGGCCAGCTTGGCCAGGCGCTCCTGCAGCTTCTCGCGGTCGTAGTCCGAATCGGAGTTCTCGATCTCGGCGCGAATCTGGTTCACGCGACCGGCGATCTCCTCGGCGTCGCCTGCACCCTCGACGATGGTGGTCTCGTCCTTGGTGACAACGACCTTGCGGGCGGAGCCCAGCAGGTCGATGGAGGCGTTTTCGAGCTTCAGGCCGATTTCCTCGGAGATGACCTGGCCACCGGTGAGGATGGCGATGTCGGCCAGCATGGCCTTGCGGCGGTCGCCGAAGCCCGGTGCCTTGACGGCGACGGACTTGAACAGGCCACGGATCTTGTTCACGATCAGGGTGGCAAGGGCTTCGCCCTCGATGTCCTCGGCGATGATCAGCAGCGGCTTGTTCGACTGCATGACCTTCTCAAGGATCGAAACCATGTCCTTGACGTTGGTGATCTTCGAGTTGACGATCAGGATGTACGGATCCTCAAGAACCGTTTCCTGGCGCTCGTTGTCGGTGACGAAGTAGGCCGAGATGTAGCCCTTGTCGAAGCGCATGCCCTCGGTGAGCTCAAGCTCGAGGCCGAAGGTGTTCGACTCCTCGACGGTGATGACACCTTCCTTGCCGACCTTGTCCAGTGCCTCGGCGATCAGGGCGCCGATTTCGTTGTCACCGGCGGAGATCGATGCGGTGGCGGCGATCTCTTCCTTGGTTTCGATTTCCTTGGCGGAAGCCAAGAGCTCAACGGTGACGGCCTCGACGGCCTTCTCGATGCCGCGCTTCAGGGACAGCGGGTCGGCGCCGGCGGCAACGTTGCGCAGGCCTTCCTTGACCAGTGCCTGTGCCAGGACGGTGGCGGTGGTGGTGCCGTCGCCTGCGACGTCATCGGTCTTCTTGGCAACTTCCTTGACGAGTTCCGCACCGATCTTCTCGTACGGATCCTCGAGCTCGATCTCCTTGGCAATGGAGACACCGTCGTTGGTGATCGTGGGGGCGCCCCACTTCTTTTCCAGAACGACGTTGCGACCACGCGGGCCAAGGGTGACCTTGACGGCGTCGGCCAGGATGTTCAGGCCGCGCTCAAGGCCGCGGCGTGCTTCCTCGTCAAATGCAATGATTTTGGCCATAGCGGCTTATGTCCTTTCGGGACGTTCATGCGTATCTACGACCTGAGGCAACGCCCGCGACGGACGAAGAATCCACGATGTCATGGGACGATCGCAAAAGCTTCTCGCTGCCCTGGTCAAGGACTCACTCAAACACCGCCCCAAGGCTGCATGTATCCGCTCGAAACTCCGATCGAATTAGCAGTCGGGGCGTGCGAGTGCTAATACAAATCTTGGCACTCAACCACTCGGAGTGCAAGCTGTGGGTCTTTGCCGTCAGCGTATTGCGGTGCCAGTGCGGCTAGTTGTAGTTGCTTCCCAGCACGATGGCGATATTGCCCGGGATGTTTGCGCTCTGCATGACCGAGGTGATGCCCAAGGCGTCGGCCGCGGCCTCCGCGGTGGCCCGATGGGTCTCGGCGCGGTAGTAGACCGTGGAATAGTTGACTTTCTTGGTCCAGTTCGATGCCGCGACATTGCTGAACCCGGCACCCTGCAACTCCGTGCGCGCCTTGCCGGCAAGGCCGCCGACCTTCGCACCGTTGTAGACGCCCATTGCCATGGCGGTGTCAGCGCCTTCCGCCAGGCCGCTTTCGCTGGCCTCGGTGGAGGAGCTGGGTTCCGTGGATTCGCTGGCCTCGTCCGCCGATTCGCCCTCTACGGGCGTTTCGCTGGCTTCGTCAGCCGATGTGGACGCGGAGGATTCCGCGGCGTCCTGGGTGCCCGAGGAGCTGGCGGCAACTGGTGCCGGGTCGGTCGTGGCGCCCGTGAGCTTGGGCAGGACCATGAAGGAGAAAAGTCCCACCACCAGTGCAATCGCCCCAAAGACCATCAGCCAACGCAAGCCGGATCGAGCCCCGCCCACGGATGCGGCGGCAGCCCAGCCGTTTTCGCGGTGCGAGCCGCTACGGTTGCTGAACTCTGGGACGCGATCAAATTCATCGCGCGGATAGTTGGTCATGCCCGTCCTCGGTGATCTGGCTTGCAATGTGGGCATGCGCGGCTGCAGGAATACAAGCGCGGCCGGGCCCCGAAACGCCAGACGTGCGTTGCAATCATGCCTCGGGTCCGAGCCGTTTCGCCGACCGAGCGCGATGCCTCGTCGTTCGTAGTCTACGCAATCGCTTGACCAGCATGGGGTCATGGGCCAGCGCTGCGTCCGTGTCGATGAGTGTGTTCAACAATTGGTAGTAGTTGGTTGGCGAGATGGAAAACAGCTCGGAGATGGCTTGTTCCTTGGCCCCGGCGTACTTCCACCACTGGCGTTCCAGCGCGAGAATCCGCTGGGAACGCTCGTCCAGCCCGCTGGATTCGTCAAGCTCAAACTCGAGCTCAAGTGCCTCGGATGACATTGCACTTCCCTCAACTATCCGGTTCCCGGTTCACGGTGAACTACCGGGCAATCTGCCCCAACCGTAACTATTCTAACGTGTTGCCCCCGCAAACCGTTTGCCCTCTCGGCTTGGCATCTGCCCACAATGTATGTCATGGACACCCATGAGACGCCGCTCTTCGAGCTCCCCGAGCCGCAACCCGACACCACTGATTTCCCCTTCGGCCAAGGACTCGCCGAGGCCGTGGACGGCGGATTCGTTGCCGCCGACTGGGCAGAGGCGCTTGCCCCGGTGGAGGGAAAGCTGGTGTCCCTCGCCAGGGAACTCGAAGCCAGGCGCACCTCCGGCGAGCGCATCCTGCCCGCACCGCCGAACATCCTGCGCGCCTTCAGCCGCCCGTTGGCCGAGGCCCGGGTGTTGGTCATGGGTCAGGACCCCTACCCCACGCCCGGCCATTCCATGGGGCTGAGCTTTTCCGCCCTGCCCCAGGTGCGACCGTTGCCACGCAGCCTGAAGAACATCTACCTCGAGCTGCACGAGGACACCGGCCTGCCGATCCCGGCACACGGTGACCTCTCCGCCTGGGCAGACCAAGGCGTGATGCTGTTGAACCGGGTGTTGACGGTGGCTGCCGGTGCCGCGGGTTCGCACCGACGGCTTGGCTGGGAGTCCGTGACCGATGCCGCCATGGCGGCGCTGGCAGCACGCGGGGGGCCGCTGGTGGCGATCCTGTGGGGCAAGGACGCCCAGGCGCTGGCGCCGGCGCTGGGCTCGATCCCCATTATTGCCTCGGCCCATCCCTCGCCCCTTTCGGCGCGGCACGGGTTTTTCGGCTCCAGGCCCTTCACCCGGGCAAACGCGCTGTTGGTGCAGGCCGGCGGCGCGCCTATCGACTGGGCACTGCCCCTGGTGGTCCCGCGCGGCTAGCGGCGGCGGATGTTACGGCGCTCCGCCAGCACCTCGGCACCGATCAGCGGGCGGGCGATGGTGTCACCGAAGACCACACCCCCGGCAATCGCCATCATGATGGTGAACGCGGTGAACATCTGCACGATGGCCGAGTTCATGTCTTCGACCTCAAATACGATTCCGTACATGGAACGGAAGATCATCAACCCGGGCAGCAGGAACACGATGGCGGGGGCGGCCAGCACCAGCTGCGGGGCACCCATCTTGTAGGCCACCCAGCGCCCGGCCAGGCCGACGAAGGTCGCCGCGACGGCCGGCGCGGCCCGGTCCCCCACGCCCAGGGCCTGGATGCCCAGCAGGATCAGGTAGCCGAGCAGGGCGATGCCGCCGGTGGGCAGCAGGAGCTTGGGTTCTGATTGCTCGGTGATCGCGCCCATGATGACCGCCGCAACGACCAAGGCCGCCAGCAACCAGCCGGGATAGGAAATCGTGTCGATGACCCGCACGTCCAGCTCGGGGGCACCCAGTAACTCGCCGCCGACCAGTGCCGTCATGATGCCCGTCAGGATCGCGGCATAGGTCAGTGCGGCAGAGAAGAACCGTCCGGCGGCGGTGACGGGGAACCCGTTGATGGCATCCTGCAGGGCGGAGACAAACCTGGCCGAGGGCAACAACAGCAGGATGCCGCCGGCGACCACCAACGCCGCGTCCATGGGCGCGTTCAGGGCGTGGAAGAGCACCGCGATGGCCGTGACGACAAAGCTGGCGGTGGCAACCGAGAAAAATTCGGGCACACGCCAGCGTGCCGCATACTTGATGATCTGTCCGACAGCCAACGAGGAGACGAAGGCCAGGATCGCCCCGGGCAGGGAGCCGCCGATGAAGATCACGAAGAGGGCAGCAAAGGCACCGGCGGCCGAGCCGATCATCCAGCGCGGGAAGGGCTTGGGCCGGCGCGAGATCTCCCGCAGCCGGTCCACCGACTGCTGCCGGGTCACGCCGCCGGAGACGATGTCGGAAACCAGCCGATGCACCTCCGCCAATCCGGCAAAGTTGTTGGTCCAGGAGCGCACCACGCGCAGCATCGAAAACGACTCGCCCTCCGGCGGGGAAAAGTTCAGGTGGATCGACTGGTTGGTGATGTCGACGTCCGTGTAGCTGAGCCCGAGGGCCGCGGTCACGGCGATGACGCTGGTTTCCACTTCCAGGGCGCCGGCACCGTAGCGGAACATGGTTTCAGCAAGGTCCAGGGCGAATTCCAGGGTCTTACGCGCCGAGGCGTCCTGTGCGGCGTTGACCTTCGGGTTGGCATAGGGGGTTCCCTTGAGCCGCTCGACGATGTTGAACGCCTGGGTGGGAGGGCTGTCGGAGGCCAGCAAACGCGAAATCATGCGCTTGGCTGCAGGGTTGGCGCGCGGCGGCAGCGCCGGGGCACCCGTGGAGGTGATGCCGACCTGGCCGGTCTTGGCGTTAATGGCGTCCTGGGCCAGCGTGGTGGGCCGCGGCCGCTTCGTGGGCTTGGCAGGCTTGGGCGCCTTGGGCGGCCTGGCGCCCCCGGCCCGCTTGGCTGCTGGCCTTCCCGAAGGCTTGCCGGCCTGTTTGGGGACAGGCTTCGTGGGCGTCGGCGCGACGGCCGGCGTGCCGGTGGCCGGTTTGCCGGTTGCCGGCGTGTCAAGGTGGGGGAACAGCGGGGAGTTCTTCGCGTGCGCGGCAGCGTCCTTCAGGGCCTGGGCGATATGGGTCATTTCCCCCGCTTCGACACGGCGAATGCTCGAGACCTGCGGGTTGGGATCCTCGCCCGGTGACGCCGGGGCGGTGGCGTCCGGCCCCTTACCTGAAGACACGCTTCCTCCTGTCGTTTGCGCTTGCTCCACCCACCATACCGCCGCCTTATGTCCCATTGATCCACTGGCCACGCAACTCACATTTGACTGATTGGACACAGTGCGACGCCGGACCCCGGGAATATCCGCACGGAATCCGGAGTTGAGCCACAATGAATGCAAACGCATATAACTCACGGCAGGAGAAACACGGGAAATCATGAGTGAATCCACCACGAATACACAGCAATTCGAGATCGGCATCGAGACGTTCGGCGACATCACCAACGACGCCAACGGCCAACCGCTCCACCCGGCCCAGGTCCTGCGCAACGTGGTCACCGAGGCCAAGGCCGCCGAGGCCGCCGGACTCGACTTCTTTGGGGTGGGCGAACACCACCGCGACGACTACTCGGTCTCCGCCCCCGAGGTGGTCCTGGGCGCCATCGCCTCGGTCACCGAAAGGATCAAGCTGGGATCCGCCGTAACCGTGCTGAGCTCGGATGACCCGGTGCGCGTCTACGAACGCTTTGCAACCGTCGATGGCCTGTCCAACGGACGTGCAGAGGTCATCCTGGGGCGCGGCTCCTTCATCGAGTCCTTCCCGCTCTTTGGTTACGAGCTTTCCGACTATGAGCTGCTCTTCGAGGAGAAGCTCGCGCTGTTCGCCAAGCTGCGCAAGGGCGAACCAGTCAGCTGGTCCGGCCAGACCCGCTCCGCGCTGCGGAACCAGTCGGTCTACCCGCCCATTGAAAACGGCACCCTGGACGCCTGGGTGGGCGTGGGCGGCAGCCCCGAATCGGTGGTCCGTGCGGCACGTCACGGCCTGCCGCTGTTCCTGGCGATCATTGGCGGGCAGCCCATGGCCTTCGAACCGCTGACCCGGCTCTACAAGCGATCGCTAGAGGAATTCGGCCACCAGCCCCAGCGCATCGGCGCGCACTTCCACGGGCTGGTGGCCGACAGCGATCAAGAGGCGCTGGACCAGCTGTGGCCGCACTACAAGCTCACCATGGACCGGTTGGGCTCCGAGCGCGGCTGGCCGCCGGCGAGCCGCATGCGTTTCGAGGCCTCGGCGGGCCGCGACGGATCGCTGCTGGCCGGCAGCCCGGAGACCGTGGCCAAGAAGATTGTCCGCTTTGCGAGCGGGCTTGGCCTTTCGCGTGCCGACATCAAATACTCTGCCGGCTCGTTGCCGCACGAGACCATGATGCGAAGCATTGAATTGCTGGGGACCAAGGTCAAGCCCCTGGTCCTGGAGATGCTCGAGGCAAAGTAGGGGGCTGTGGCTTCCCCCGAAAACACGCACCACGCTTAACGAAAAGAACCCCCGGTTTTCCGGGGGTTCTTTTCTGTTGGTGGTTCTTAGCAGACTCGAACTGCTGACCTCTCGCGTGTGAAGCGAGCGCTCTAACCAACTGAGCTAAAGAACCGGGCTGCGTCTCCCAAAGGAGTACCTAGCAAGATTAGCCGAGCACCGCGGTGCACGCCAAATCGACACGAAATCCATCGGCGCTCCCCGCCCTGCGAACTGCTCGCCCCACCAGCTGTAAACCTTCGGCTTTCGCGCCACGCCCGGGCATCAAATACACAGGTGAAATGCTGGCGAACAAACAACTCCGCGAACCCGTCAAAACCCCCGGAATCGCGGTGATTTTCGACGCTTGAAACCACGCCGTGCGGCGGACGTTTCGGGGCAACCGGCGCGTCGCCCCCAAGCCGTATTTACAACATGGCTTTCGGCAGGTAATAATTTCACTGTCGACTTCTTCGACGCCCAAACTGGGCCCTACAAGGAAGCTGCCGGGAACCGCCGGCAGCGGTCCCCTACCGGCCAAAGAACCGGCCCGGCGTAATTCCGGGAACCCCTTCTTTCGTTCGCTCTCTTTTTGCTTAGAGGACCGCTCCCAGTGCTTCCCAACATCGAGTATTCCCTGTCTTACTCCGCGCCCACCGGCATCGAACGCGATGCCCTCTCTGCGCTCGCCCTGAACCCTGACGCGCGCTGGCACGAACGCATGGACCATGCCCTGTTCGTGGTCACCGCGCTGCACGAGGGTATCCGGGTTGGCCTGGGAATCGTACACAATTCCGTCACCGCGCCTACCCAGGCACCGCGCCCCATGGAGCTTGGTGGCATGTTCGTGCACCCCGCCTATCGCAGGCTGGGCATCCGCCAGTACATGGCCGAATCACGGCTGACCTACGCGTTGTCCATGGGCGGCACCCCGGTCACCGTGATCGACAACCGCAACCAGGCTTCATGGGGCTACTACGAGCGCTCGCCCCGATGGGCACGCGAACGCGAATACTCCGGTTACTTCACCGGATTGCCCATGACGATCTGGGTATCCACGGAGTCCTCCTGGCACCGCACCGGCATGGGCTTGACCCCGCTGGTCCCGGCCCAGCCGAACACCGTGCTTCCCCAAGGCCTGAACCGGGCAGAGCCGCTTGGTTTTGGCCCCGACCAGGGAAACGCCGTGCCTGCTTAAAACGTGGAGCCCGTCTTGCCCGCCCCAACGGTGTGCAAAACGGGCTCCACTGGGTTGCTGGACCCTATGCTTCCGCCGCTGCCGGACGCATGTCGCCGGTGTCGATGTAGCGCTGGTGCCAGGACAACGACTCTCCGAGCAGGTGCGGAGTGTGCTTGCCATAGCTGCCCACCTTGGCGCGGTCGAAGTAGTCCTGCAGCATCGGGCGGTATGCCGGTGCCGCGCACTTGTCGATGACCACCTGGGCACGCTGCTTGGGCGAGAGCCCGCGCAGGTCGGCCAGTCCTTGTTCGGTAATCAGGATCATGGTGTCGTGCTCAGTGTGGTCCACGTGGCTGGCCATCGGCACGATGCCGGAGATCTTGCCGCCCTTGGCGACCGACGGTGACATGAACACCGAGAGGTAGCCATTGCGGGCGAAGTCGCCCGAGCCGCCGATGCCGTTCATGACGTGCGAGCCGACCACGTTGGTGGAGTTCACGTTGCCGTAAATGTCGGCCTCGATCATCCCGTTCAGGGCGATGCAGCCCAGCCGGCGCACTAGCTCGGGGTGGTTGGAGATTTCCTGCGGGCGCAGCAGGATGCGCTCGCGGTAGAAGTCCACGTGCCTGTTGAACTCGTCGATGCCGTCGGAGGACAGAGAGAAGGAGGTTGCCGAGGCGAAGCCCAGGGTCCCGTCCTTGAGCAGGGACAGCATGCCGTCCTGGATGACCTCGGTGTAGGCCTGCAGGCCCTTGTAGCCGCCGCGCGCCAGCCCGGCGAGCACCGCGTTGGCGATGTTTCCCACGCCCGACTGCAACGGCAGCAGCTTGTCCGTCAGTCGTCCCGCACGGATCTCGTGGTCAAGGAAATCGAGCAGGTGGTCGGCGATCTGCGTGCTGGTTTCATCGACCGGGGCGAACGGGGACAGCCGGTCGGGGGCGTTGGTTTCCACCACGGCGACGATCTTGGCCGGGTCCACGCGCAGGTAGGGCTCACCGATCCGCTGGTCGGCGGTGGTCATCTCGATGGGCTTGCGGTGCGGGGGCAGCGCGGTGCCGTAGTAGATGTCGTGCATGCCCTCCATGGCGGCGGACTGCTGGCTGTTGACCTCGATGATGACCTTGTCGGCCATGTCCAGCCAGGTCTTGTTGTTGCCCACCGACGAGGACGGGATCAGGCTGCCGTCCTCCTTGATGCCCACCACCTCGATGATCGCCAAGTCGATCTTGCCGTAGAAGCCAAACCAGGCGTGCTGGGCCACGTGGGAGAGGTGGATATCCATGTATTCCATCTCGCCGTCGTTGATGCGCCGGCGCAACTCCGGATCCGACATGTAGGGCAGGCGCAGCTCCATGCCGCCTGCCCGGGCCAGCACCCCGTCGAGCTCCGGGGCTGTCGAGGCCCCGGTGAGCACGTTGATCTTGAACGGATTACCCGAGGCCTGTTCCTTTTCCATGAGGGCGGCGAGCGCTCCCGGGACGGCTTTCGGGTAGCCGGCGCCGGTGAAGCCGCTCATGGCCACCGTCATGCCGGGCTTGACCAAGGCCGCGGCCTGTTCGGCCGGCATTCGAAGGTCGAGAAACTTGGGGTATTGGATCCGATCGTGCACGGCTGCCCTTCCTGAAGATGTGTGACACACGTTGCCTCGTGTCATTCGCGCCACTTTAGTCGGTGATCGCATCACATTTGGGCCACTTTGCGCCTTCGATGCGCCGAACCGTTGGCTGGCTCGGTGAGGCGGTCCGTATTTGCGGTGACTGGCACCCGGCAGCAGACCTCCCGGATACCCTGGCCGGATCAAGGGGCGCCTGAAAACGAGGGGGGGTCGTTGGGGCTGCCGCGGGGCCGTGGTCATCGCCGACCAGGTCGTTGGTTCGGGCATCCCGGCCCGGCTGCCCTCCCCTCTGGTCCGCCACGGGGCCGGACCATCAAAAAGGGTGCACGCGCCAATGGCGGGTGCACCCTTTTCGCTCGTCATGGGCCCGGACCGTGCGGTACCGCGCCACCTATATTCCTAGGTGGCTTTCTCGGTGCCCCGGTCCCCATGTTGCTTGTGTGCCTTGCGGTAGCGCGAGACCATGGTGAAGGTCAATGCGCCCAGGAGGCCGATCATCGTGAAGGCGGTAATGATGAGTGCTTCATGATCTGGTGTCATAGTGGTCCATCCTTTCATGACGGTGCGGCGATTCAACGGGTCTACCCGGCGCCGGTCACCGCCGGACGCGCCGTGTTCGACGCCGGGAGGCGTCGAACATTTGGCACATTCCTAGTGGTGCTATTGCATGCACTCCACCTCGGTGGAAGGGCATGCCGAATTTCGAACAATCCTCGTTGATCCGCCGGTCCACTGACCGGCCAACTCAAACGTGCAATCGACATCCGAAGCGACGCGCAGGGGCCTGTCAGCAAAGATTTCTGGCAGGCGTGCTTCATCGAATCGCGCGGCCCGTTTTCGGTTCAGGCTGCAGAGCGTGGGTACGGGGGATTTGCTGTCGCTACCTTCAGCGCTGCATCCGGCCCTGACAAATTCATCCCGGCCCAACTGTCCGTTCCGCCCAAGTGTTTGCACTGCTATACGAGCGGCCGTGCGGAAAATTCCGCAGCTCACGCTCTTCTGACAAACCTCAAGGGGACCTTTAACTATCGCATCTTTGTACGAGATGTACAAATCGGCTGGCACATCGTACCCCCTTGCGCGCGATCAGCCCCCCTAGATTCACAATTCGAGCTCGTCGAGCAGGAGCGAGCCGTTGGCGGCGTCCCGCGCGATCGTCCCACCGAGTTTCACCGCGGCGGCCCGGTAGCTGTCGGTCGCCAGGACCTTCGTGATGGCCTTCGCGATCCGGGGCGCAGCGGCTCCGCGCGGAACCGCGATGCCGGCTCCTCGTGAGGTGACCCGGATGGCGTTGCCTGATTGGTCGCGGCCGTGATGCAGGATGACGAGCGGCACTCCCGCGGCCAATGCCTTCACCACGGTGCCGTGGCCTCCATGCGTGACGACCAGGCTGGAGCGTGCCATCACCTGGTGGTGGGGTGCGGCGGCCACGACGGTGACATTGGCCGGCGCACGGATCTCCCCGGGGTCGATCGAGGGGCCCGTGGTCACCAGTCCGCGCACCGGGAGGCTCCCGAGAGCGTCCACGATCCGCTGCATGCACTGGACATGGTTCTGGAAGGTCGAGGACATGGCCACCAGGACCAGTGGCGCCTCGCCCGCCGGTGGTGCCCACGGGGCATTGGATGTCCATGCCGGGTCATCGAGGATCGGGCCCACGTAGCGGGCGTTGGCCGGCAGCTCGGCGGGGAAATCAAAGGCGGACGAGGTGAGAATCAGCTGGCGTCTGGCGTGATGCACCTGTTCCCACGTAGTGGCGACCGGGGCCAGTCGGTGCTCGGCGCGCAGTTCGTTCAACGGCGCCAGCGCGTACCTGTCGATCAGCTTGGTGCCACCGAAAGTGGTCATGCGGTCGCGCAGTGCACCCAGCGGCCCCTTCGCGGGGGCGAAGCCGGTGCCCACTTGCGGCATGCCCTTGGCGGGCAGCGGGTAGGTGTTTGGCAACAGGACATCGAAGGCAACCGCGCGCGACTCCGCCGCAACCATGGCACCGAAGGCGAAGAACGATGTCAGCACGAGGTCCGGCCGCACCTCGTCGATGGCAGACACCGTGTCCCGCGCCTGCTGGGGCGCCGGTCCCCCGATCATGTTGTGGAACATGTCGCGGGCCAGGCCCATCGGGGTGTGTAGCGCCCAGTCGCGAATCTCGCCCGTCTCACCATCGGTCCAGAAACGGAAGGAGGCCCCGGCTCCGGTTGCCTGTTCCTCCATGGAATTGTCGCCGAGCATCACGACCTCGTGTCCCCGGCGGGCAAGCCGGCGGGCGACGCCGAGCTCCGGCGGCACCGTGCCGCCGGCGTCCTTGAGTGCGAAGAGATAGGTGCGGCGCGTGGTTTCCGTAGGGTGCCCTACGCCCCGGGGACCGTCAGTGGGGTCGTCCAGGGCTGCAACGGTACGCCGCGGGTACGACGTGCAACATCCGTGCCAGTACCCGTTTATTTTTCCTGCACTGGGCACTCGGGGGACGCCCGTAAAGATCGCCGGCCGTCACCCGACATCCCCGGTTCGCCGGCGCGTAGTAGGCTTCCGTCCATGACCACCGCCGTCGTTTTCGTCGCCGTGCTTGTCCTGTTGGTTCTCTTCCAGCTTGCCCTGGCGTTCGGCGCCCCGTGGGGCCGGTTCGCGTGGGGCGGGCAGTATCCCGGCACGCTGCCTGCCGGCTACCGGATCGCCTCCGCATTTTCCGTCCTGGTCTACGGGTTCATCGCGGTGCTCGCCCTGGACCGTGCCGGAGTTCTCGAGGTGTTTCCGGAAGGCTTCTCCCGGATTGGCATCTGGGTCGTGTTCGGATACCTCGCCCTCGGCGTGGTGATGAATGCGATCTCCCGATCCAAGCCGGAACGATATCTGATGACACCCGTGGCACTCGTGCTCGCGGTTCTCGCGCTGCTCATCGCGCTGGCACCCGCCGCAGAGAGGTCTTTCGCCGGCATGGTGTTGGACAACGGGAACGGGCCGGTGTTCTGCACGACCGTCATGGAGTCCTACCCGCCGCAATGCGGCACCGACTCCCCCGCCGTGCTCGGCTGGGACTGGAATTCCGTGGAGCACGAGCAGTCGCAGTCGGTACGCTGGGGCGAGTACAGATTCCAGGGTATGCGCGGGCGCGACACCATCACCCTCGGCGACGGGGCAACACCGCTGCGCTGAGCAGGTTGGGAAGCGTTGCCGAGGGCGTTGAGCGCGGCCTGCCCACCGCGCTGGAGCTGGCGTTGCCGGGCTCGGTGACGGGGCGTCCGATCACTCTGAACCTGGCATACCCGGACAGCGCTGCCACCTCGGTCTTGAACCTTAGACTGAACAATTTCCGCTCCGCTTAACGCCGGATCCCTCCCGGGGAAAGGTCCGGGAGGGATCTGGCGCGGCCGGGGTTCCTGCCCTTCCCGGGGGATCGGGTTCAGGCAGGGAAACGGCTAGGCGTTGAGCCTGGCGTTGACCGCGGCGGCATCCGGGTAGGCGGCCTGCGTGCCCTTCTTGGTGGCTGCAAGTGCTGCGCCCACCGAGGCAAAGGCTGCCGCGTCGGCCAGCGCGTCCCCGGCGGCCAGACGTGCGGCAAGCCCGCCGGTAAAGGCGTCGCCGGCACCGGTGGTGTCCACCGCATCGACGCGGGTGGGATGGATGCGGACAATACGCTTCTGCGCTGCCGCGGTCGAGTCCAGCACCACTGAGCCCTGGGCACCGAGGGTCACCACGGCGCTTGGCAGCCCGCGTGCCACCAGGAGCTCCAGCACCGGCTCCCAGGCCGAGGTCTCGGCGTCGGGATCCGGGATTTGCTCCCCGTCCAGGAACTGCGAGGCCTCGTGCGCGTTGACCAGCAACACGTTGGAGAGCCGTGCCAAACTGGCCGGGATCGGGGCATACGGGGACAGGTTCAGCAGCACCGTCGCGCCGGCTTCCGAACCGGCCTTTGCCGCGGCCTCGACGGTGTCCAGGCCTACCTCCAGGCACAGGCAGAGCACCGCGGCGCCATCGAAGGCGGAACCTGCGGCCTCGACGTCGGCCGGGGACAGGGTCCCGTTGGCTCCGGCGGTAATGACGATGCTGTTCTCCCCGTGCGCATCCACGGTGACCACGGCGACCCCGGTCTCCACGCCGTCGGCACGGCGGACCTGGCTGACGTCCACGTTGGCCGCGGCGCAGGAGTCAAGCAGCATCTGCCCGTTGGCGTCCCGGCCCACGGCGCCCACCAGGGACACGTTGCCGCCCAGGCGGCCGGCGGCCACGGCCTGGTTGGCGCTCTTGCCGCCGGGGTTCACCGTGAAGCCCTCACCGTGCAGGGTCTCCCCCGGGGACGGCAGGCGCTGGGTGTAGATGGTCAGGTCGGCGTTCAGCGAGCCGACCACCACGATCCGGCCGGGCTCTTGCCCCTGGGCTTGGGTCTGCATCTACTTCACCTCTGCGTCGACGGGCTTGGGGATCAGCAACGAGGCGGCGAAGGCCGCCACGGTGATGACCAGGCCGACCACCACCACCGTCACGTAGGAGGCGCGGTCGCCCAGGGACGAGGTTCCCACCAGCACCGCGGGCAGCACCAGGAAGCTCAGCCCGGCACCCAGGTTGAAGGCGCCCGCATTCATGCCCGGCAGGAAGCCGGGGTTGCCCTTGGGCGAAAGCACCACGCCCAGGCCGTTGAGCATGATGTTGGCGGTGCCCGCGTACATGATGCCCAGCAGCGCGGTGCCGGCAACCATCATGGGCAGCGAGTCCATGCCGAAGAACACGATCAGCAGCAGCGCGGCGACGGAGCCGATCATGCCGATGCGCAGCACCTTGTTATAGCCCCACACCGGGGCCAGGCGTCCGCTGATGGGCCCGAAGACCCAGCCCAGCAGCGCGTAGGGGGTGAGGATCAGCAGCGCGGTCTGGGTGGGACCGACCCCGAAGCCGGGGCCCGCTGCCTGCACGTAGGCGGGGACGATGCCGTTGATGACGGCGAAAATGCCGGTCATGGTCAGCACCGTGGTCAGCAGCGGCGCCCAGGTGGCGCGCTGGCGCAGGTGCTCGAGCTGCACCATCGGCTCTGCCACGCGCTTCTCGGTGGCCCAGAAGCCGTAGAAGGCGGCGGCGGCCAGGGCCAGCAGCACCAGCGAGGTGATCACGATGGCCGGGTCGATGCCGCTGACCAGTTTGGCGGCCTCGTTCAGGGCCGTCAACAGGGCGCCGACGGCGACGACGATGAAGAACACGCCGAGCCAGTCCATCTTGGTGCCGGCCTGCGGCTTGGACTCGCGGGTCAGCAGCGCCACGGCAACCGCTGCAAGGACGGCCAGCACCACCATGAACCAGAAGATGGAACGGAATCCGTGGTTCTCGGCCAGGTAGCCGCCGAGGAAGGAATCGACGCCGGCGACCCCGCCGTTGACGGCAAGGATCAGGCCCATGAGCGTGCCGTAGCGGCGCGGGTTGGGCACCGCGCTTCGCAGCATCAGCAGACAGAGCGGAACCGTGGGGCCGGAGATGCCCTGGATGATGCGGCCGACGAAGAGCCATTCGATGTTCGGGGCCAGGGCCGCGACGACGGAGCCGACGGCGGTCAGCAGCATCATGATGACGAGGATGCGCTTGCGGCCCACCACGTCGGAAAGGCGGGGCAGGAAGAGGGAGAACAGCGCGGCGGTGGTGAAGAACCAGGTCTGCGACAGGCCGATGGCCGCCTGGTCGGTGCCCAGCTCCTCGCCCATGGTGACCAGCGCGGGGCTAAGCATGGAGGCGTTGAGCTGGAACGCCACGCAGGCGGTGAGCAGGGCGGCGGTCAGTGCCACCGCGCCACCGCGGGTGGCGGTGGCCTTTTCGGTCAGGGTGCTCATGCGCTTGCGAGCTCGACGTCGCCGATGCGCACCAGCGCGTCGGTCACCAGGTTCCAGAAGCGCTCGTGGTCAAGGTCCACGGCCACGGAGGTGTGGCAGTCCGCGGGGGCCGGGGCGCGGAAGTCCGCCACCGTCATGCCCAGGGTCAGCGTGCCCGTCAGTTCGATGTTCACCGGCACCTTGCGGGTGGTGACGATGGTCGGGTCGATGACGTACGCGACGGCGCAGGGGTCGTGGACCGGAGGGAAGTCGAAGCCTTGGGCGTCCTTGTAGGTCGCCTTGAAGAAGTCCATGAGTTCGCGCACGAACTTGGCCGGGCCGGTGCCCACTGCCTCGATCTGCGCGACAACCTCGTCGGTGGCCAGCGCCTGGTGGGTCAGGTCGAGTCCGACCATGACCACCGGCCACTTCTCGTTGAAGACGATGTGCGCGGCCTCGGGGTCGATGATGATGTTGAATTCGGCCACGGCGCTCCAGTTGCCCACGTGGTAGCCGCCGCCCATGAGCACGACTTCCTTGACCCGCTCCACGATGCGTGGCTCCTTGCGGGCGGCCATGGCGATATTGGTCAATCCGCCGGTGGGGACCAGGGTGACGGTGCCCGGCTCGTGCGCCATGATGGTGTCGATGATCAGGTCCACCGCGTGGCGGGGATCCAGCTCGATGGCTGAATCGGGCTGGACGGGGCCGTCCATGCCGGATTCGCCGTGGATGTCGGGGGCGTTCTCGATGGTGCGCACCAGCGGGCGGTCACAGCCGGCGGCGAAGGGAACCCCGGTGATGCCGGCGATGGTTCCGGTCGCGAGCGCGTTCTTGGTGACCTTGGCCAGGGTCTGGTTGCCGACCACGGTGGTGACGGCAAGCAGTTCGATCGCAGGGCTGCCGTGGGCCAACAGGATGGCAACGGCGTCGTCATGTCCGGGATCGCAGTCGAGGATGATCTTCCGCGGTTCGGTTGTAGCGATGGGTGCGCCCATGGTTTTCTCCACATCTTCGGGGATAACTTACCGGGGTTTGCGGCCGCGGAAAGGAAATGCTGTTTCCCCGAAATTCTGGCACCCTTTGGCGGCTGTCGTCAAACGCTTAACTACGGCCGTGGATATGTCCTAGTCAAACGCTTGACCTCCAACGGGTCCCCACGGCCTCCGCTCGACTAAGATTAAGGTCATGCATTCGACCCCAAAGCCGCGCGCCACGGCAATCAACCGGCGACGGGTCACGGCCGCCATGGTGGCAGAGCGCGCGGGGGTCTCAACGGCCACGGTTTCCCTGGTTGCCAATGGCAAGGCCAGCGGCCGGGTTTCGCCAGGGAACGAGGCCAAGGTCCGCGAGGCCATCCGGGAACTTGGCTACGTGGTCGACGGGATCGGCAGTTCGCTGGCCAGGGGCGTGAGCAACACCGTCATCATGGTGGCGCCCGACATCTCCAACCCGTTCTTTGCCACGGTCATTGCCGGGGTCCGCGCCGCGCTGGGCTCCGAGTTCCAGCTGCTGCTCTCGGTCACCGACGCCGGCCAGCTGCCCAGCGCCGATGACACCCGCCGCCTGCTGGGGCTGCGCCCGGCCGGGCTCCTGGTTGACGCCCCGGACCCTTCGTTCCTCGAGGAACTTTCGGCGCCAGGTCCCCTGGTGCTGCTCGATGCCCCGGGATTCGGGCCCGATGTCCCGGCCGTGAACCTCGATGTCGCCCAGGGCGGACGGATCCTGGCCGAGCACCTGGCCGCCACCGGCCACAAGAAGGTGGCCTACATCGACGGCACCACCGGGACCACCACCTTTGAGGTTCGCCGCATCGCATTCCTTGAGGCCGCGGGCGCCTTGGGCATGGACGTCCCCGAGGGCGCCCTGGCCGCAACAACCATCAACGTCGGCCTGGCCGCCGATGCCTTTGCCGAGGCGTGGCCACGGTGGAAGAATGCGGGGGTCACCGCGGTGGTCTGCGCAACCGACACCCACGCATACGGTGTGCTGCAGGAGGCGCGCGCCGCCGGGATCTCGATCCCCGGCGAGCTTGCGGTGACCGGTTTCGATGACCTGCCCTACTCGATGACCAGCTCCCCCGGGCTGACCAGCGTGCACCTGCCCGGCGAACTCCTGGGACGGCGGGCCGCCGAACAGTTGCTGCGCCTCATCGCCGGCGAGGACCTGGAGACCCAACAGGTCACCCTGGCGAGCACGCTCATGGTCCGAGGATCGACCGTCCAGGCCTGACGCTTTCCTCAGGAGGCTGGCACCCTCCGAAATTGGACCCGGGTTCCAGCCGCCGCGTCGTGCGGTCCACGTCCGGTGACAAGCACCAACACGATGTAGAGAAGCGCCGCGACCGTTACCGCGTTCAGTCCCACGAAGACCCATGCCGGCGGCGTCGCCTCATAGCCTTCGCGGTAGTACACGTACATCATTTGCCACACGAAAAAGTGGGCGCCTTCCCACGGCAGCAACTTCACGATGGTTCTCAACAGGATTTTCTTGCGGTTCGGCGCCGCACCGTCCGCGGCTGTCACCTCCAGCCCCAGCTTGCGTTTGCCCCAGGTCGCATGGTGCGGCCCGGACTCGGTCCTGTACAGGTAGACGCCGACCACGAAGGTGAGAAGCAAAAAATAGACCAGCTGGCTGCCGAGCGGGCCAATGGTTCCCAGGGTATCGGGCAGTTCCCCGCGGATCAGGAAGACGACAGTTGAAACCACGCCGAGAACGATCATCCAAGCCAAGATGACCACGTAGTCAAGCCCCAGGGCAGCCAAGCGCCGCGTCCGCTCACGCATGGAGCCAGCCTAACTGGCGCGGCATTCCCTGCCAACGGTACGAATGTCGCTGGACAGGGCTCCGGAATCGCCAGCAGCCGAGACGACTCACAACACCGAACCGCCGTGGGGCCGACAGTGCCAAGATAGGCTTCGTCATGTTGCTGCCCCCGTTTCCCTTGTGGAAGGACCCTCATGAAGTTCACCGGCCTGAGTGCTTTTCCCTTGACGCCACTTACCGCCACCGGCATTGACGAGCGCGCCTTCGAATCCATTATTGGCCGACTCGCGTCCGCAGGTGTCGATTCGATCGGTGCCCTCGGTTCCACCGGCAGTTATGCCTATCTCGACCGGAGCGAGCGGGCCCGCGCAGCATCCCTGGCCGTTCAGTGCGCCGGCGGCGTCCCGGTGATCGTCGGTGTTGGCGCGCTGGGCACCCGGGAGGTGCTGCGCAATGTGGAAGATGCCCAGAGCGCCGGTGCGGACGCCGTGTTGCTGGCACCGATGACGTACCAGCCGCTCACCGAGGACGAGGTGTTCGGGCTTTATGAGGATGTCTCGGCGAACCTTTCGGTGCCCTTGGTTGTCTACGACAACCCCGGCACCACACGCGTGAATTTCAGCGATGAGCTGCACGGCCGGATTGCGCAGCTGAAGGCCGTGGCATCAATCAAGATTCCACCTGTATCTGCCAATCCGGCCGAAGCTGCGGAACGTGTCGCTGCCCTCCGGGCGCTGGTGCCCGGGCATGTAACCATCGGCGTCAGCGGTGACGGCGCGGCCGCCAATGGACTACTGGCCGGATGTGATGCCTGGTACAGCGTGATGGCGGGGATCCTGCCGGAGCATTGCCTGGCGATCACGCGCGCCGCCACTTCCGGCGACGTGGAAAAGGCGCGATCGCTGTCGATGGCCATGGAACCCCTGTGGGCGCAGATGGCCCGATACGGGAGTTTCCGGGTCGCTTCGGCAGTGGCCGAGGATCTCGGATTGGTGAAGCCGGGAAACCTGCCCATGCCGGTAAGAAGCCTGGACGCCGTCGGGCGTCTCGCGGTGCGGAGCGCCCTGAATGAAACTGGGATTACCACTCTGGCCTGACGAATGGGCCTTGCTCCGGATCATTTGAATCCAACTGTGCGCGAAAGCCGTTTGGCCCCGTCCGCGCCGGGTGTACACGGCCTCGGATTCAAGGAATGCCATGGCCTCTTCAATGGTTTCGCGGTGGGCTGCCTCGATGGCCTTCCTGGCCTCGGTGCCGCCCACTGACCACAGCACGGAGGCGGATTTCGCGGGGGCAAACACGAGGTCGTAACCGGCCACGGCCTGCGCGGCCGGCTTCGTCTGGGCGGTGATAAACCTGCCCAACTCTTCCTTGTCCTTGGGGTTCCTGGCCTTGAGCTCGGGCGGAGCCCGCAGCCCCCTGGCTCAAGACGGAAGGGGCACTGCACGTCCTGGACCTGGACTCGGGCCAGGACTGCGGAGCATCCCGGTGGTGCAGGACGGCACGGACCTGGCTGGCGGCGGCTACACGCTGTGGGCGTGGACTCCGGAGAAATCCGGCTCAGCACCGAACTGCCGCACATCGAACCGGGGGGGGGGGGGGGGGGGGGGGGGGGGGGGGCGGGCGGGGGGGGGGGGGG
>NZ_JBIXLM010000019.1:0-83909 GCF_045798545.1 Paeniglutamicibacter sp. ORCA_105
CCCCCCCCGCCCCCCCCCCCCCCCCCCCCCCCCCCCCCCCCCCCCGGGGGGGGGGGGGGCCCCCCCCCCCCCCCCCCCCCCCCCCACCGCCCTCTTTTTCGTTTTCCGCTCCGGTCCTAGGAACGCGGGCCGGTGCCGCGCATCATCGACCGGCGTTGGGCCGCGCGCAGGATCGCCATGGCGACGCCGGCGAACAGGAGCAGTCCGGCCGCGCCGGCAGCCACTGCATAGGCGCCTGCATAGCCGTGCGAATCGGCCAGCAGTCCGGCCAGGGAGTTGCCGATCGCGGTGCCCACCACGATGCCGGAGGACAGCAGGGTCATGACCGTGGAGAGGCGTGCCCGCGGCGCGATTTCCCCACCGAGGGTGAAGATGGTGACCAGGACCGGGCCAACCGGGATGCCCACCACCAGCAGTGCGGCGATCATCGGGCCCAGTTCCCCGGGCAGTTGCAGCGCCAGGGCTGCCGGGACCATGAAGATCGACGCCGCAAGCCAGCGGCTGGCCTGCGGCCACCCGCTGGGCCAGAACGCCACCGAAAGCGCGGCAATGGCGGAGGTGAACCCGACCGCCGCGTACAGCAGTCCGCCGATGTTCGCGTTGCCCAACGCCCCGGCGAACGCCAGGGTGCCGGCGGCGCTGGAACCGAAGAAGGTGCCCATACCGATCATCCCGATGACCGCGAACGAGATTCCGGTCACCTGGTGCGCGGTGAGCCTGACTTTCACGGCGTTCTTCACCGCCGGCACGACGGCCTTTTCGGTGCGGTGCACCGCAAAGAGCGGCACCAGCACCAGGGTGAGCACCGCGGCGATGGCCAGCGGGAGCCAGGGGGCGACCAGTGCAGCGAAGAGTCCCACGGCTGCCGGGCCGAGCACGAAGCCCAGCTCGTCGACCATCGACTCGTAGCTCAGCGCTGCCGAGAGTTCGCGTCCACCGGTGTCACGCTTCCGGGTCAGCGCCATCCAGCGCACGCGGGCCAGCGGGCCGATCTGCGGGCCGGTGGCCCCGGCGAGGACCGCCAGGAGCACGATGACGCCCAACGGCGCCAGATCTCCGGCACCGCCGAACCACATCAGTGCGGTGATGAGGATTGTCTGGAGCACGGCTACGGGCAGCAGCACGCGGCGCTGGCCCAGGCGGTCGGAGAGATAGCCGACGGTGGGGCCGCCCACTGCCGAGCCGAGACCGACCATGGCGGCGGCCATGCCGCCGGCGGCATAGGAGCCGGTCGAATCGATCAGCAGGGTCATCGAGCCGATGGTCAACATGGCCAGGGGCAGGCGGGCAAAGAAGCCCAGCGGGAAAAAGGCCCAGCCGACGAGTGGCGGAAGGGCCGCATATGGCGAAGGGGCAGTGGACTTGTTGGGAACAGTGTTGGTCATGGCGATGCCGGGTACTCCACTTACATGCGTGTAGCGTCCCTGCCTCCCGCTACACAGAACCCTTTGCAAACCTCGATCAGTCTATCCGAGCACCGCAAGGGCGGTGCTCACACCCCGATCTGCAGCGAGACGGTCGAGCCGTTGCGTCCCTTGTGGACGTTCAACCGGGTGGCAATGCGCTGCTTCATCTCGGCCACGTGCGAAACCACCCCAATGACCCGCCCGCCGCTGCGCAACATCTCGAGTGCGTCCATGACCTGTTCCAGGGTTTCGCCGTCCAGCGAGCCGAAGCCCTCGTCTACGAAGAGGGTCTCGATGTCGATGCCTCCGCTTTGCTGCTGGATCACATCCGCCAGGCCGAGTGCGAGCGAGAGCGAGGCCATGAAGGACTCCCCGCCCGAGAGGGTCTGGGTGTCGCGCTTGACCCCGGTCCAGGAATCCAGGATCTGCAGGCCCAGGCCCGACTTGTTGTTCCCCCTCGGGGTGTCGTCGTGGACCAGCGAGTAACGCTGGCCCGTCATCACCAG
This sequence comes from Paeniglutamicibacter sp. ORCA_105, assembly GCF_045798545.1. NCBI lineage: Bacteria > Bacillati > Actinomycetota > Actinomycetes > Micrococcales > Micrococcaceae > Paeniglutamicibacter > Paeniglutamicibacter sp. ORCA_105. Next base: position 1,913 of record NZ_JBIXLM010000019.1, read on the forward strand.
CAGGCGCGCCGTGGCCGCAAGGGCGACGGATTCCAGCCGGGCGGCGAGCACGTAGGTGCTCAGCGTCATCTTCAGCCGGTTCTCCCCCGCACCGCGGGCCAGCTCGGCGATGGACTTCAGCGTGGCGTAGCGCTCGAGCACCGGACCGGCCTCCGTCGCAAGAGTGGCGAGCTTCCCGAGCGCCGCCTCCAGCCGCGCGGCGTAGCTGGTGAGCACGGCGTCGCGGGCCAGCAACCGGTCGCGGGCCGCGGCGGAGTCGGCCACGGCCTGGTGCGCGGCGGCATGTTCGTGCTCGCCGGGCGTCTCGATGCCGTTGGCTGCCTCGGTGCGGGCAAGCTCGATGCCCGGAGCCTCGGCGAGCGTCTTGATGCGCACGGCCTCGTCGTTGTGCGAACGCACGGTTTGCTGTTCGGCCGCGCGCCGGGCATCGTCCAGCAGCAGTTCCTTCCAGGCGGCAGTGTCCGCGACGCCGATGCCTCCAAGTTTTTCCGCCCACTGCCCGGTGGAGGCCTCCAGGTTGGCGGCCGCGTTCATACTCGCCTGGAGCGCGGCGGACAAGGTTTCCAGCGCGGTGGCGGCCGAGCCCAGGACCACGTGGCGTTCTGCCAGGCTCTGGCCGTCCCTGCCCAGCTTGGCCAGGCGCGCCTCCAGTTTCAGTGCCCTGGCTTCCTCGGCTTGCTGCCGCGCTGCGGCGACCTCCAACTCCGTGGCGGTCTTCGCTTGGGCTTCCTTCAGGGTTTCCAGCTCGGTTTCGGCTTGCTGCAGCGTCCGCTGCGCGGCGGCGGCCTCGGCGCCGGAGGCCGTTGCCTTGGCATGCGCCTCGGTTGCCGCTGCGAGTTCGGCCGCTGCATCTTCCGCGCCCAGCTCGCCAATCCTGCCGCGCGAAAGGTCCAGGACCTGGTTGGCCTTCTCGAGCGCGGTCTTGTGCTTGTCCTCGGCCTTCTCGGCCTGGGCCAGCAAGCCCTGGGCCGCCTCGATGTCTTGGGCGGAAACGAACTCCCCCTCTGGCAGGGAGGCGGGTGCCGGATGGGCGGTGGACCCGCAGACCAGGCACGCTTCCCCGTCGATGAGCTCCTGGGCCAGTGCCGCGGCCGACTGTTCCAGGCGCAGTGCGACCAGCTGAGCGACACGCTCGCGGGCTTCCAGTGTTTGCGTGCGGGAAGCGTTCCAGGTGGTGTGTGCGGTTGCCTGCGCCTTTTCCGCCCGGGTTCGGGCGAGCACTGCGTCGCGGCGTTCGGTGGCGCTCCGGACCGCGGCCTCAAGCGTGCCAGCGGATTCGGCCAGGGCCGCGAGTTCCCCGTGCCGGGTGCGCAGTTCCGGAAGTTCTTCCCCGATTTCCCCGATGCGCCCGGCGCGCCCTGACTGTTTGGCGGTACCGGTGTCGATGTCGGCCTTCACCGTCAGGATGCCGCGCCGGACCTCTTCGAGTTCGGCTTCCTCCGGCAGCGCCGCCTCGATGAGGGCGGCGGCGGCACGGGAGGCCTTTGCTGCCTCGGCCGCATGGCCGCCGAGCACCGCCAGCACCTGCGGATCGGGATCGGTGGCGCGCGAGAGCTCCAGCAGGGCGTCGATTCCCGCGTCCTGGGCCATCAGGGACTCATGGGCCTCGCCGGTGTCCACCGCGGAAGCCGCGGCGGCGAGCCGGTGGTGCGCCGCGTCCGCCTTGGCCCGGGCGTCGGAAAGTTGTTGGTGGTAGGGCAGCAGTCCGACGGCGCGGGCATCGGCTTCCAACAACGCCCCGAGGTCGGCGATGTGCTCGGCGCGGGCTTCGTGGGCGGTGCGCAGGGTCCCCAGTTCCGCCAGCTGCCGGTGCCTGGTGGCCCGGTCTTCCAAGGCCGTCCGGGTTTTCTGCGCGGTGGCGAGTTCGGCATCGGCACCCGTTCGGGCCAGCTCGAGCCCGGTACGCAGCTGCGCCACGCGCCGGCGCAGCAATTCACCGAGTTCATTGCTTTCCCCCGCATCCAGATGGTCGCGGGCCTCCTGCGGCAGTCCGGTGCTGCCCTCGCCGGATTCACCGTCTGCCTCAGGGTCTTCGTCCCCGTAGAGCGTGGAAGTTGCGTCGTTGAGGAGGGTTTCGAGGGTATTGGCACGGGCGCGTTCGGCGTCCTCTGCCTCCGCGCGGGCGGCGTTGAGGCGCTCGCCCAGGATCCGCTCGGTCATGGCGTATTCGCTGGTGTCGAAGAGCGAACGCAGCAGGTCCTCGCGGTCCTTGTCCTTGGCGCGCAGGAATGCGGCGAAGGCGCCCTGGGGCAGCATCGCGACCTTGGTGAATTGTTCCTTGTCCAGGCCCAGGATCTCGGCCAGGACGTGTCCGACCTCGTCGTTGCGGGTGGATTTCTCGATCCACGCCCCGTCGATGCGCTCGCGCAGCCGGGATTGGGCCTGCGCGGTGGTGAAGCCGTTCTTGCTTCGCGTCGAGGGCCGCTCCCATGCCGGGGAGCGGGTGACCTCGAAGCGCCGGCCTCCGGTGGAGAACTCGCAGATGACTTCCGGGACGGCAGCGGGGTCCGCGTGGTCGCTGCGCAGCGACTTGCTGCCCTGGCGCACCCCGGGCAGGGAGCCGTAGAGCGCGTAGCAGATCCCGTCGAGCACGCTGGTCTTCCCCGCTCCGGTCTCCCCGTTGAGCAGGAAGATCCCCGCCTCGGAGAGCGCGTCGAAGTCGATGGACGCGCGCTTGGCGAACGGGCCGAAGGCCTCGATCTGCAGGGCATGGACCCTCATGCCTGCACCTTCTCGCTGCGCATCTGGACCAGCACGGAAGCCACCAGGTCTTTCTCTGCATCATTGAGCGGCCGCAACCTCACGTGGTCGACGAATCCGGCGCAGACCTCCACGGGGGAAGCGGCTGCCGCCAGCCGGTCGGCGTAGGAATCGTGCTCGTCCACCGGCCGGTCCACGGGTTCGAAGTTCAGCACCAGGGTGTCGGGGAAGCGCCCGCGCAGGCGTTCCATGGCGCCGGCGGGGCGGTGCGTGTCGGTCAGGGTGACCTGGCACCAGGCATCCTGCGCCGAAGCGTATTGGTCGGCGGTGAGCAGGTCGTCGATCTTGCCCTTGAGGATGCGCAGCTCCTTGGCCGCGGGCCAGTCGATGCCGCGCACCTCCCCCAGCCCCTCGGGGCCGATGTCCAGCAGCCAGGCGCCCTTGCGGTGCCCGGCTTCGGAGAAGGAATACGGGATCGGGGATCCGGAATAGCGGATGTGTTCGGCCAGTTGCTGCCGCCCGTGCAAGTGGCCCAGAGCCGCGTAGGTGAAGTCTGCGAAGAGGGAGGTGGGCACGATGTCCAGCCCGCCGATGCTCAGCTCGCGCTCCGAGTCCGAGGAGGCGCCACCGGCGGCAAAGACGTGCGCCAGCACGATGGGGTGCACCGGATGGCTTGCCGCTTCCTGCCGTGCGGCCAGGTCCGTGCGCACCTTGTCCAGTGCCGCGCGGATGACCGGAGGGTGTCCGGGTTCGGTGACGCCCAGGGGCTCGGCGACCATGCGCGGTTCCAGGTAGGGCAGGCCGTAGACTGCGACCTCGAAGCCCTCACCGTCGAAGATCGCCGGCCGGTCGATGTCGGCCAGGGAGGTGCGCAGGTGCAGCCCGGCGTGTTCGAGCAGCGCGGAGCCGAAGCCCAGGCGCAGGGCCGAGTCGTGGTTGCCGCTGGTGATGACCATCTGCACCCCGGTGGCGCGCAGCCGGACCAGGGAATCGTCGAACAATTTCACCGCGTCCACCCCAGGCAGCGCCCTGTCGTACACGTCCCCGGAGACCAGCAGCACGTCCACCTTCTCGGTCTCGATGGTGGCGATGAGCCGGTCCACGAATTCACGTTGGGCCTCAAGCAGCGAGGCCCCGTGGAAGGAGCGGCCAAGGTGCCAATCGGAGGTGTGAAGGATACGCATGGAAACCACACTAGCGATTGGGTGCCACGGGTTGGTATTCGCCTCTGGCGCCGGTGGAAAACCACTAGACTGGCACGGTGAGTGAATCAACTGATCAGTACGCGCTTCCCGCCGAATTTTCCGACCGAGTCCTGGGTGTGCTGCTGGCCGTGGCCGACGGGGCCGCCCATGCCCGCGACGGCGCCGACCCCGGTGAAACCGAGACCCTTTCCCTCTACCTGCTCGACGGGCTGATGGAAGCCCTGGAGTGGGCGCACGAGGGCGTTGCCTCCGACGAGGCCGCCTGCATGTGGCTCGCGGCCCTGCGCTGGTACAAGCTGGTCAACAACACCTTCCCCGAGGGTGCCCCGGAGCCGCAGCCGCGCTGGATCGACGAGGCCTTCGACGGCGCTCCGTCCTTCGCCCCTGGCGACAGCCAGAACCTGTTGGCGCTGGACAACCGCGACATGGCCTCGGTGGGCCGCCCCCTGTTTCCCCAGGCCGACACCACCGGGGTGCTCACCCGCGCAGCGTTCATGGCCCTGTTGCCGAGGGTCGACGAGGCCACCACCGCAAAGATCGCCACCGACGCCGCCGCGCTGACCCACGGCTCGCCCGCTGCGCACCGCGCCGCAGGAGCCGCCGCCCTGGTGCTACGTGCCGCCCTGGAATCCGGAACCGACGCCCTGGGCCGTTGGGCCGCGCTGGTTAAGGAATTCGCGGTCGAAGAACCCGCTGGCGAGGAGCTCGAGGACGGAGAGCCCGAAGGCAGTGAACGGGACGTCACGGCCGGAGCGGGACTGTTCCGCGCGGTGACCCACGTGACGAACGCGCTGGCGCACACCGAGCCGAAGGCCGCCTACGACGCGCTCTTCGAGGCGCTGGGCGAGGAGCCCGATGCCGAGACCGCCGCCTACGCCACGGCCCTGCTGGCCGCGGTGCAGGGCACCGACGCCGTGGCCCACCGTCCGGCCTCGGAGATCGACCCGATCCTGGACGCCACGCACGATCGCTGGGTCAAGCTCACCGTCGGCGAGTAGTTGCGCGGCGCCCTGGCAACGGGGCGCCGCCACTCAGCCGCGCTCAATGCGCGGCCGCCGGCGTGCGCGGGGACCTTACGCGGCGTCGAAGCCGTCGATCAGCTGCAGGAACTCGCCCTCCGCCAGGATCGCGACCGGCTGCCCGGCCTCCTGGAGGCGCAGCACCCGCTTGGCCTTGCCGGTGAGGCGTCCGGTGGACAGGTCCTCGGGCACAAAGCCGTCACCGACCACCAGCACCGTGGTGGCGCGGGTGACGCGGCTGGCGGTGTTCGCGCCGCGCTCGGCGGCCCGGTCCTTGGCGATCTGGCGGGAGATGCGCAGGTTGCCGGTGAAGACCACCATTTCGCCGTAGAGCGGGTGCGCCGGGTCCGCCTGCGGATCCCCGGTGCGGTCATCGCCCTCCTGCGGCCACGCGGCCCACTCGGGTTGCACGGGCACCGGGTTGCCGCTGGCTGCCCAGCCCTGGGCGTCCCGGGTGGCCTTGGACAGTGCATCGCCCGGCAGGTAGGCGGGCGCGAAGCCCATCTTCACCTTCAGCACCTGCGCGGCGGCCGCCACGTCGTCCGCCTCCTGGCGGCGGGCAATGTCAATCATGATGTTCGCGCAGGCCCGGGCGTCGGCCAGCGCATCGTGGTGGTTTTCCATGGGCGATCCCGCTTCCTCGGCCACGAATGGCAGCGAGTAGGAGGAGAGCTCGTAGGTGCGCCGGGACATCTTCACGGTGCAGGCGTAGTCGAATGCGGGACCGGAAAGTTCGGAGACCTCCAGGGCGGAGCGGATCACGCCGAGGTCGAAGGCGGCGTTGTGCGCCACGAGGGTGTCGGTGCCGATGAAGTTGGCCATCGGGGTGAACAGTTCGCCGAAGCGCGGTGCATCCTTGACCATGTCGGCGGTGATGCGGTGGATCATCACGTTGCGCGCATCGAAGTGGTCAAACCCCTTCGGCGGGCGCATCAGCCAAGAGGCTTCCTCCACGATCTTGCCGTTGCGGACCCGGCTGAGTCCGACGCTGCAGGCGGAGCCACGGAATCCGTTGGCGGTTTCAAAGTCGATCGATGTAAAGTCCAGGGCCACGAACCAAAGAATACCGTTGATCGCCCACGGCTTGCGCACCGAGACTCCCGCATGTGGCGTGAATGACATCGAAGAGGCGCACAAAACCCCCGGCGGACCCGCCCTGCCACGGAGGTGGCCTGGCCGACCCGCCGGGGGTCGCTTTGTTGCAATTTCGTGGTTGCGGCTAGGCCGTGGCCCGGCGCAGGGTCAGGTACGATCCCCCGGCCAGCACCACGCACACCAGTCCCAGCACGATCGACAGGCCCAGCACCTGCATCGAGGCGAACCAGTTTCCCACCTGGGGCCAGGCATCGTTGATGGCGACGAGCGCGAGCATCCCCAGCAGCAACACTGCGAAGCCGATGCCAGCGGCCAGCAGGCCGGTGGCCTTCCAGCGCAGGTACACCGTGGCGCACCAGAAGCCGATCATGAACAGCAGCACCATGGCCACGAAGTAGAACAGGATCTGGACCAGGGCGTTGTTGCCTGCAATCCAGTCCAGGGCGAAGAGCTGGCCGTTGAATCCCCACCCCCCGGTGGCGGTTTCCACCAGGCCCAGGATGTAGTAGAGGATCGAGAATCCCAGGGCAATCAGGGCGAAGAGCCCGAGCGTGCCCAGGTAGAACGTCCTGCGTGAGACGCTCATGGCCTGCGAAAACGGGAACGTGAGCGTGAGCGACTGGATGCCCAGGGCCAGGAAATACCACATGACGGCCTGGCCCGACCCGGAATACAGAGTCCCTTCCCTGGCGCTGGCGGGAAGCAGCGCCCAGATGGCGAACGTCAGAAGGGTCGAAACGACCAGGATCACCAGCGGGATCCCGAGGAAGGTCCACTTGTTGATCAGCTGCATGCGGGCAACCTTGATGACGCGGTTCATTTGAGGGCCTCCTGGTATTCCTCGCCGTTCACGTGTTTCTGTGCAGCCATGGTTGTACGCACGACCAATTGCTGAAGCGGCACCGGGGACAGCTCGAGTCCGAGTTCCGCAGCCATGGCGCGCTGGGTCTGTCCGAGCCGCCCCTTGATGGTGACCGACGCCAGGGAACCGAGGGAATCGCGGTGCAGCACCTCGTAGCCGTCGATGAAGTCGGCGACCGCTTCCTGGTTCCCCGTCACGGCGACTGCCGAACCACGCAGGGACTCGGCATCCTCGTCGAGCAGGATCCTGCCCTTGTCGATCACCACGACGTGCTCCAGCAGGTTGGCGATCTCGTCGATGAGGTGGGAGGAGAGCACAATGGTGCGCGGATGGTGCGCGTAGTCCTCGACGAGCCGGTCGTAGAAGATCTGCCGGGCCACGGCGTCAAGGCCGAGGTACGGTTCGTCGAAGACGGTGATTTCCGCCCTCGAGGCCATGCCGATGATCACGCCCACCGCCGAGAGCTGGCCGCGTGAGAGCTTCTTGATCCTCCGTTTCAGCGGCAGGGCAAAGTCAGCCACGAGACCTTCGGCCAGGTCCTGGTCCCAGTTCGCGAAGAACAGGGCGGCCGCCTTGAATGCCTGGGCGGGCGTGAAGTCGTCGGGGTACTTCTGGGATTCGCGGATGAAGCAGATTCGCGCCAAGGTCTGGTCGTTCTCGTAAGGATTGTGCCCGTGGATCAACACCTCCCCGCTACTCGGGAACCCCTGGCCGGTGAGGATCGACATCAGGGTCGTCTTGCCGGCTCCGTTGCGCCCAAGCAAGCCGTAGATGCGGTCCGCTTCCAGGCGCAAGGTCACGCCGTCCAGCGCCCTGAGTTCGCGAAATGTCTTGGACAGGTTCCTGACCTCGATGGCTGACGATGATGGCTGGTTCATCGGTTGACGCTCCCTTCGGATGTATCCGTTGTGAGAGATTGGCGGATCATGGCGCTGAGCTCGTCACCGTCGATGCCCAGTTTCCTCGCCTCGCGCGCCAGCGGCTGGATGAATTGGGCTTGGAAGGCGTTGCGCCGGACTTGAAGCAGTTTCTCGCGGGCGCCGCTGCTGACGAACATGCCGATGCCTCTCTTCTTGTACAGGATTCCACTTTCAACCAAGAGGTTCACGCCCTTGGCCGCGGTGGCCGGATTGATGCGGTAGTAGGCGGCGAACTCGTTGGTCGAGGGCACTTGGGCCTCTTCAGCCATGGTGCCGGCGACGATCTCGGACTCGATCAGCTCCGCAATCTGGATGAAGATCGGCCGTGAATCATCAATGGCGCTCACGACGGCCAACCTTTCTTGACGCGCAACGAACCCGAATGCTTGATTGGTTCAGCGGTTCATTACTCATGTAACTAACCTACGGTCGCATGAACCGGATGTCAACGGGAAAACGGGAGATTCCCGCAGGAACATCGCCGACGCGGCATACGGGCAGCAAAAAGCCCGGTCGCCCGCCACTGGTTTCGCGTATACGCGAAATCCCCTCGTGACGTGCGACCGGGCCCGGAGACTCGGTACGGCGGTACTGCTACTTGGCGGCGTCCGCGTCCTGCATGGCCGCGTTCTTCTTCGCCCTGGACTTGCGGACCTTCAGCACCACCCACAACACCAGCAGCAGGACCACGACAACGATGACGATCTTCTGGAAGACGTCGGCATAGGCCTCGACGATGTGCCAGTTCTCCCCGAGGTAGTAACCGGAGAGCACGAAGATGGAGTTCCAGATCAGCGAGCCGGCCGCGGTGAGCCCCAGGAACTTGCCCTGGTTCATCTTCGTGATGCCCGCGGGAATGGAAATCAGGGAGCGGAAAATCGGGATCATGCGGCCGAAGAACACCGCTTTGGCGCCGTTGCGTTCAAACCAGGACTCGACCTTGTCAACATCCTCGAGGTCCACCAACGGAAGCCAGCCGACAATCGCGCGGGTGCGTGTCCGCCCCAGCGCCCGGCCAACCCAGTACAGGGCGTAGGCACCGAAGATCGAGCCGATCGTGGTCCACAGCAGCGCCTCCACGAGGGAAAAGGAGCCGCGGCTGGCGGTGAAGCCGGCCAGCGGCAGGATAACCTCGGAGGGCAGCGGCGGGAAGAGGTTTTCCAGCGCGATGGCCAGCGCGGCACCGGGTGCCCCGATGACCTCCATCAGGTGCACCGCCCAGTCGGCAAATCTCGTGATCAGGCTTCCGCCGGAAGGATCGGCGGTCGCGGCCTGTAGCGCAGTCAAGGTAGTCATTGTCTTTTAGTGTCTCTTAAGCCACGCGGAATTCGCAGGGGCTGGGTCCACTATGTGTTCAATGCCTCACGTGACGGGCACCGGATCCGGCGCCACCCTGGCGCAGTTGTTCGCGGCGCTGTGCTCGATCGCCGCCAGCACCCGTTGGACCTCGAGTCCCTCGGCAAAGGAAGGCGAGGCCTGCGTATTGCCCTCGATGGCCAGCAGCAGGTCGCGGATCTCGTGGGTGAAGGTGTCCGCCCAGCCCAGCACGTGGCCGGTGGGCCACCAGCCATCCAAGTACGGGTGCTCCGGCTCGGTGACCAGGATGGTCTTGGAGCCTTGTTCCCCGGCCGGCGCCCCGGAATCGCACAACTGCAGGTGGTTGAGCGATTCCAGGTCGAAGGCCAGGGAACCGCGCGATCCGTAGGCCTCGATCCTGAAGGAGTTCTTGCGGCCCGTGGCCATGCGCGTGGCCTCCACGGTGGCCACCGCGCCGTTGTCCAGCTCCAGGGTGGACCATATCGCGTCGTCCACAGTGACTTCCTCGTTCCCCGCGGCACCGGGACGCCGGGAGACGAAGGTTTTGCTGGTGGCCGACACGGAACTCACCTTCGCCCCGGTCAGGTAGTGGACCTGGTCCACCGCGTGGGAGCCCAGATCCCCCAGGGCGCCGGACCCCGCTTCTTCCCGCCGCAGCCGCCAGCTCATCGGCGAGCGTTCGTCGACCAGCCAGTCCTGGTAATAGCGGATGTTCAGCTGGCGCAACTCCCCCAGTCGGCCGGCTGCCACCAGGTCCCTGGCCAGCGCGAGGGCCGGCACGCGGCGGTAGTTGAACCCGAGCATCGACACCACCCCGGCATCCGCCGCGGCGGCTGCCGCCTCGGCCATCGCCTGCGCCTGCGCCACGGTGTTGGCCAGCGGCTTTTCCACCAGCACGTGTTTTCCGTGCTCCAGGGCGAAGATGGCGATTTCCGCGTGCAGCGCGCCGGGGGTGCAGATGTCCACGATGTCCACGTCCTCGCGCAGGATGCTCGCGCGCCAGTCGGTGCTCGATGCCTCCCACCCGTAGCGCCGCGCGGACGCCTCGACGGTACCGGCATCCCGCCCCACGAGCACGCGCATGGCAACCTTCGGGGTGTCAAAGGTGGCGTTGACATTGCGCCAGGCCTGCGAATGGGCCTTGCCCATGAACGAGTGGCCGATCACTGCTACGCCAAGGGCCGAGCTGGTTCGGGACATCTATTGCTCCTTGCGGTGGTGCTGCCGGTGGGCGGATCGGTGTGGTGGCGCGGGGTTTAGGACTCGAAGGCCGTCGGCAGGTAGCGCTCGACGTTCTCCTTGGTCACCACGGCGGCGTACAGCACGATCTGGCGCGGGATCTCGATGTCCAGCAGGTCGCCCAGGGCCTTGTCCTGTGCCACGAGTCGGGCCACGCGCACGCCGTCGGCTGCCTGGTAGGCCGGGTAGACGGTGGTGGCCTTCACGACCGAGTCACCTGACTGGATCTCGCGCATCATGTTGGCCGAGCCGCCGTTGCCGACCATGAAGAACTCATCGCGGTCTGCGGCCTTGATGGCCGCCAGCACGCCCACGCCCTGGTCGTCGTCGTGGTTCCAGATGGCGTCGAGCTGCGGGGCAGCCTGGAGCAGGTTGGAGGCCGCCTTTTCGCCGGACTCCACGGTGAACTCCGCAGGCACCCGGTTGGAGACCTCGAGCCCGCACTTTTCCAGCGCGTCCTTGAAGCCGCGGCTGCGGTCCTGGGTCAGCGGCAGGGAGTCGATGCCGGGGATCTCGCCGATCTTCGCATCCTTCTTGCCGTCGAGCTCGTTGCAGATGAAGTCGCCGGCGGATACGCCCACGCCGTAGTTGTCGCCCAGCACGGTGACACGCGAGGACTGGGCGGTGCTGAATTCGCGGTCAACGTTGATGACCGGGATGCCGGCGTCCATCGCCTTCTGCGCCACCTGGGTCAGCGCCGCACCGTCGAAGGGCAGCAGCACGATGGCGTCGACCTTGTCGTTGATCATGGTCTCGACCTGGCTGATCTGGACGCTGACGTCGTTGGTGCCCTCGGCGACCTTCAGCTCGACGTCCGGGTACTCCTTGGCGGTTTCCACGGCCAGGTCGGTCATGGCGGCCATGAAGCCGTGGTCGGCGGCAGGCACCGAGAAGCCGATGGTGACCTTCTCGCCGGCCTCGGCGTTGGAGCCGGCGGCGGCGGGTGCGGCGGCCGCGCCGGTGGTGGGTGCGGATTCGGCCGGGGCGTTGGAGACGCAGGCGGTGAGCATGAACGCCGAGGTGGCCAGCAGGGCAGCGGCGCCGAGCATCTTCTTGGAGCGAGTGGTGGGCATGGACATTACTTCTCCTTTGAAACAGTATTTGGTGCGGTGTGGGTGGTGCGGGTCAGGTCCGGGATTGCCGGGCGGCCAGCTGGCGCTGGATCAGCACGGCGATCACGATGATGGCGCCCTTGGCGACGAGCTGCACCGAGAGCGAGAGGTTGTTCAGGGTGAAGATGTTGGTCAGCGTGGAGAAGATCAGCACGCCGAGCACGGTGCCGAAGATCGAGCCTCGGCCGCCCGTGAGCAGGGTTCCGCCGATGACCACCGCGGCGATCACGTCCAGTTCCAGCCCGGTGCCGTGGGTGGCGCTGCCGGTGGTGGTGCGGGCCATGAGCATGAACGCGCCAATGCCGGCGCAGAGCCCGGCGAGCGCGTAGATGGCCATGGTGTGGCGTTCGACCTTGATGCCCGCCAGGCGGGCGGCCTCCGGGTTCCCGCCGATGGCGAAGGTGCGCCGGCCGAAGGTGGTGCGGTTCAGCAGCACCCAGCCGCCGATGGCGACCAGGATGAAGATCAGCACGATCACCGGGAGCCCCAAGAGGTTCCCGCCCACTGCCTCAAGGAACGGATCGACGGTGATGATCTGGGTCTTCTTGTCGGAGATGATCTCCGCCAGCCCGCGCGCGGCGGCCAGCATGGCCAGGGTGGTGATGAAGGAGACGACCTTGCCGTAGGCAATCAGGATCCCGTTGACCAGACCCGCGGCAGCACCGACCCCCATGGCGGTGAGCGCCATGAAGATCCAGGAGGTCGAATCGGCAAATGCCTGCCCGGAGAGGGTTGTCGCCCAGACGGCCGAGAGCGCAAGCACCGCGCCGACCGACAGGTCGATGCCGGCGATGGTGATCACGAACGTGGCCCCGATGCTGACCACCCCGGTCACGGCGGCCAGGCGGACGATGGTCATCACGTTGTTCGAGTCGGCGAAGCGCTCCCCCGCGGTGACTGTGCCCAGCACGAAGAGCAGCGCCAGGGCCAGGATCAGCCCCATGTTCCGGCGCAGCCCGGCATCCAACAGCCATTTCATGGCGCTGCGCCGGGGAGGCAGGCTCGGTGCCTGCTTGAGCTCGGTTGCGGCCGAGGTGCTCATAGTGTGGTCCCTTCCATCACGAGGTCAAGAATCTGGTGTTCGCTTAGTTCGGCTGCGGGCGCCCGGTGCACGATCCGGTTTTCGGACACGACAAGCACCTCGTGGCAGAGCCCGAGGACCTCCTCGAGTTCGCTGGAGACCACGACGATGGCGATGCCCGCCCGGGACAACCCGGCGATGAGGTTGTAGATCTCGCTGCGCGCCCCGACGTCGACGCCGCGGGATGGCTCGTCGAGCAGCAGCACGCGGCAGCCGTGTGAGAGCCAGCGGCCCAGCACGACCTTTTGCTGGTTTCCGCCAGAGAGCGTGCGGGCCTCGCGGGCGGGGTCGGCCGGGCGCAGCTCCAGGTTCCGGATCTGCTCCATGCTCACCCGGTACTCGGCCTTCTGGCTGGTGAACCCGGCGGTGGCGTAGCGCCCGATGCTTGCCAGGGTGAAGTTGGCGGCGAGGGTGTCATCGAGCAACAGCGCCTGGCTCTTGCGCTCCTCCGGGCACAGCCCCATGCCCGCGTTCACGGCCGAGACCGTCGAACCGGGGCGCAGCCTCGTGCCGTCGATGTCGACGGTTCCGGAGACCGGCTTGGTGCTGCCGTAGATGGCACCCAGGATTTCCGAGCGGCCCGAGCCGACCAGTCCCGCCAGCCCCAGCACCTCCCCTGCCCGCACGGAGAAGGAGATCGGGTCGTGTCCGGGGGCCACGACCAGGTCGTTGACCGAGAGGATCTCGGTTGCCTCCGCTGCGAGGGCGGCAACCGGCGGGAAGACGTTGGTGATGGAGCGGCCGGTCATGAGCCGGATGAGTTCGACGTTGGGGGTTTCGGAGACCCGCAGGTTCGAGGCAACCGCCCGCCCATCCTTCAGGACGGTGATGCGGTCGCCGATGACCCGGATTTCCTCGAGCCGGTGCGAGATGTAGATGACCGCGACGCCGGCTGCCGTGAGGGTACGGACGGTGTCGAAGAGGTTGCGCACCTCCTCGGAGTCCAGGACGGCCGAGGGCTCGTCCATGATGATCAGCCGCACGTCACGGGACAGCGCCCGTGCCATGGAGACGATCTGCTGGCCCGCGGCGGAGAGTTCGCCGACTTCCATAAGCGGGGAGATCTCCGAGTGGCCGAGGCTGGCCAACAGCCGCGCGGCCTCGAGCTGCTCGGCCCGGCGGGAACTGAATCCGCCCCGGGATTTCTCGTGGCCCAGGAAGATGTTCTCGGCGACGGTGAGCGTCTCGACGAGGTCAAGCTCCTGGTACACGGTGCCGATGCCCGCCTTGATCGCGTCGTCCGGGCTGGAGAAGCCGGTTTCCTTGCCATCGAGCAGGATCTGTCCTTCGTTGGGCCGGTGGGCACCTGCCAGCACCTTGATCAGGGTGGACTTGCCGGCGCCGTTTTGGCCCAGCAGGCAGTGCACCTCGCCGGCGGAGACCTCGAACGAGACATCCTGCAGGGCGATGATGCCGGGGAACCGCTTTTCGATCCCCCGCATTTCCAGCAGATGCGCCCCGCCCGGGGTGGCGCCTGTGGCTTCGTCGTCACTCATAGTGATGGACGTTACACTGACTTATGATTATTGTCGAGCAAAAGTCGAGCGATCACTGTCATTACTTGTGATCACCACTACATCTTCTGCCCAATATGCTTCACTTGATTCATGGCCATCTCGATGATTACCCCCAAGCCACCCACCCCGGGGACGGGTGCCGGAGAGCTATTCCAGCTCCTGCGCGATGGGCGTCCCCGCACCCGTTCCGAGCTGGCTACCCACACCGGCCTCTCCCGTTCCACGATTGCCGCACGCATCGATGCGCTGCAGGACATCGGGCTCATCGGTGCCGTCGGGCCCGCGCTCTCCTCCGGGGGCCGCCCTCCCTCGACCTTCGCCTTCGCCCCCGAGTCCCGCACGGTGCTTGCCGCCGACCTCGGAGCTGCCCACGGGATCCTGGCGCTGACCGACCTGGCCGGAAACGTCATCGACCACCTGCGTGCCGATGTCGACATCGCCACCGGCCCGGTGCCGGTGCTCGACTGGGTGGTGCACGGCTTTACCGAACTGCTGGGGCGCAACGGCCGCGACGCCGCGACGCTCTCGGGCATCGCCATCGGCGTCCCGGGACCCGTCGAGCATTCCACCGGACGGCCCACCAAGCCCCCGATCATGCCCGGATGGAACGACTTCGACATCCCCGGCACCGTCCAGCGGACCTTCGACGTGCCGGTGCTGGTGGACAACGACGTGAACATCATGGCCCTGGGCGAGCAGTCCTTCAGCTGGCCCGACACCGAGAACCTGATGTTCGTGAAGGTGGCCACGGGCATCGGGGTGGGCATCATCAGCGGAGGCGAGCTGCAGCGCGGCGCCCAGGGATCGGCGGGCGACCTCGGCCACGTCCAGGTCCCGGGAGGCGCGAACACGCCGTGCTCCTGCGGGAACACCGGCTGCCTCGAGGCGCTGGCCGGCGGACCGGCCGTCGCCAGGAACCTGGCGGCCCACGGCATCGAGGTGGCCACCGCCTCCGAGGTCGGGAAGCTGGCCGAGGCAAACAACACCGCCGCGATCCAGGTGCTGCGCCAGGCCGGGCGCGACATCGGCTCGGTCCTGGCGATGTGCGTGAACCTGCTCAACCCCTCGGTGATCGTGCTGGGCGGGCGGCTGGCCAACGCCGGCGAACACGTGATCGCCGGGGTGCGCGAACTGGTCTATTTCCGCTCCACCCCGCTGGCCACCCAGCACCTGGTGATCGTCGGATCGGCCTCGCGGGAAATGGCCGGGGTGCGCGGCGCCAGCATGCTGGTGATCCAGCACGTCCTTTCCGCGGCAGCCGTCGACGGGCTGGTCCAGGAGCGGGCGGCCCCGCAGCCCGCTGCGGCGTCCCGGTAACGGGCGCCCCCCACCCAACACGATTCCCCCCGGCACACCACGGCCACGGACGGCCAGGCACAGGAGAACGACACCATGAGCACCCCCGCTTCGACCCACCCGGTCACCCTCTTCACCGGCCAATGGGCGGACATGCCTTTCGAGCAGGTCGCGGCGCACGCCGCCGAGTGGGGCTACGACGGCCTGGAAATCGCCGCCTCGGGCGACCACCTGGACCTGCGCAGGGCGGACGAGGACGACGACTACGCCCAGTCGCGCCTGGACATCCTTGAACGCCACGGATTGAAGGTCTACGCGATCTCCAACCACCTCACCGGCCAGGCGGTGTGCGACGATCCCATCGACTTCCGCCACGAGGCGCTGGTGCGCCCGTACACCTGGGGCGACGGGGAACCGGAGGGCGTGCGCCAACGCGCCTCCGAGGACATGAAGCGCGCCGCACGGGTCGCCCGCAAGCTCGGCGTGGATACCGTGGTGGGGTTCACCGGATCGAAGATCTGGCCCTATGTGGCCCAGTTCCCGCCGGTGCCCGCCTCGGTCATCGACGCAGGCTACCAGGACTTTGCCGACCGCTGGAACCCGATCCTCGATGTCTTCGACGAACAGGGCGTGCGCTTCGCCCACGAGGTGCACCCATCGGAAATCGCCTACGACTACTGGTCATCGGTGCGCGCCCTGGAGGCCATCGGGCACCGGGAGGCCTTCGGGTTCAACTGGGACCCCTCGCACATGATGTGGCAAAACATCGACCCCGTCGGTTTCATCTGGGACTTCAAGGACCGGATCTACCACGTCGACTGCAAGGACACCCGGATTCGCACCCCCAACGGCCGTGCCGGGGTGCTGGGTTCGCACCTGCCGTGGGGAGACCCGCGGCGCGGCTGGGACTTCGTCTCCACCGGACACGGGGACGTTCCGTGGGAGGACGCGTTCAGGGCATTGAAGTCCATCGGCTACTCAGGTCCGATCTCCATTGAATGGGAGGACGCCGGCATGGACCGGTTGCACGGGGCCGGCCAAGCGGTGGAGTATGTCCGCTCCTTGCTGTGGAAGCTGCCGGAGGCTTCCTTCGACGCCGCATTCAGCAACCAGGACTGACGGGCTGCCTACCTGTCGGTCTTGGCTACGCTGAGCAGCAGGCTGGATTCCTCCAGCGCGGTGATCTGCGAATATCCCGGGGGCATCACCAGCAGGTCCCCGGTCCGTGCCTCCCAGGACTCGCCGTCCGAGTCCAGGCGGATCCGGCCGCCGAGCACCATGACCGTCGCCTCGCCGGGATTGATGTGTTCCTTCAGCTCGGTGCCGGAGGCCAGGCCGATGACCGTCTGGCGCAGGGTCTGTTCGTGCCCGCCGAACACGGTGCTGGCCGCGCGCCCGCTCGACTGCGCCGCGGCGGCCTGCACCTGGGCCCGTGCAATGGCCGTCAGTGAAAACTTCTTCATGTTCTCCTCTTTCCCCGGCAAACCCTCTTGCCCAAGGATGTCCCGGGGACACCGCGCGGGTCAAGGAAGCCCCCCGGCCACGCCCGCTGGCGCCCGATGCGCGCGCAGGACGGTGAAGCATGGCCAATTCCCTTCCCCGGCGGTAGGTTGAAAGCAGTCGCCGGGCCCGAGTGCCACGGCGCAACCAGCCGCAGACCACGACGCGATGCCCGGCACCGGCACCCAGCCCGGGGTCCCCCAAGCGGTGCAGTTATCCCCCCGTGCCGCCAGCCTGGCGCAGCCCCGATCGCTGATCAGGGCACGCACCTGGAATTGGAGGTGGCGATGTAAGGACCCACATCGCCGTCAACTTCACATAGACACGCAACAACCGGCCACCGGCGCGGCGGTCGGCAGCATTCCCGAGAGGACGACGCTTCCATGTCCA
Source organism: Paeniglutamicibacter sp. ORCA_105 (assembly GCF_045798545.1). NCBI lineage: Bacteria > Bacillati > Actinomycetota > Actinomycetes > Micrococcales > Micrococcaceae > Paeniglutamicibacter > Paeniglutamicibacter sp. ORCA_105. The sequence goes on from NZ_JBIXLM010000019.1 coordinate 19,166, forward strand.
GCAACTCCTTCAACGCCCGGGCCCGGCTTTCCGTCGACGGGCACGACTACCAAATCCACCGGATCGACGCCATCGAAAACTCCTCCCGCCTGCCATACAGCCTCAAGGTGCTGCTGGAAAACCTGTTGCGCAACGAGGACGGCCGGCTGGTCACCGCCGAACAGGTCAATGCGCTGGCCGCCTGGGACCCTGCCGCCGAGGCCTCCAGCGAAATCCAGTACACCCCGGCCCGCGTGCTGATGCAGGACTTCACGGGCGTGCCCTGCGTGGTGGACCTGGTGGCCATGCGCGACGCCATGACGGCGCTGGGCGGGGATGCGCGGAAGGTCAACCCGCTGATCCCCGCCGAGCTGGTCATCGACCACTCGGTGATCGCCGACGTCTTCGCCCGGAACGATGCCTTTTCCGTCAACGCCGACTACGAGTTCAAGCGCAACCAGGAGCGCTACCAGCTGCTGCGCTGGGCCCAACACTCCTTCGACGACTTCCTGGTGGTTCCGCCCGACACCGGCATCTGCCACCAGGTCAACCTGGAATACCTGTCCCGCGTGGTGTTCACCCGTGAGGGGCCCGACGGCCCCGAAGCGTACCCGGACACCCTGGTCGGCACCGACTCGCACACCCCGATGGTCAACGGCCTGGGCGTGCTGGGCTGGGGCGTGGGCGGCATCGAGGCCGAGGCGGCGATGCTCGGCCAGCCCATGAGCCTGCTGATCCCGCAGGTCGTGGGGCTCAAACTCACCGGCGAGCTGTCCGAGGGCACCACCGCCACGGACCTGGTCCTCACCGTCGCCGAGCTTTTGCGCCAGGTGCGCGTGGTGGGCAAGTTCGTCGACTTCTTCGGCCCCGGCGTGTCCAACGTCCCGTTGGCCACCCGCGCCACGCTGGGGAACATGTCCCCCGAATATGGCTCCACCGGCGCGCTGTTCCCCATCGACCAAGAGACCCTGGACTACCTGCGGCTCACCGGCCGCGACGAGCACCAGGTCAAGCTGGTCGAGGCCTACGCCAAGGCACAGGGCCTCTGGCACGATCCGGACCACGTCCCGGACTTCAGCCAGGTCATCGAGTTGGACCTGGGCACCGTTGTCCCCTCGCTGGCCGGGCCCAAGCGGCCGCAGGACCGCATCCCGTTGGCCGCGGCCCAGGGCGCGGTGCGCCGGCTGTTGGCCGGGGACACCCAGGAGGAAGCGATCGCCGGCGGCCTCGATGACGCCGAGGCCGATTCCTTCCCCGCGTCCGACCCGATCGCCGTCAGCTCCCGAATCGAACGTGACACCCCGCCGCACGACTACGCCGGCGACGAGGCCGCGATCAGCTGGCCGTCCAAGCCCGCCACGGTCCATCTCGGGGACGGCGCCGAGGTGATCGACCACGGCTCGGTCGTCATCGCCGCCATCACCTCCTGCACCAACACCTCCAACCCCACCGTGATGCTGGGCGCTGCGCTGCTGGCGAAGAAGGCCGTGGAGCGCGGGCTGCGTTCCAAGCCGTGGGTCAAGACCACCCTGGCCCCGGGCTCCCGCGTGGTCACCGACTACTACAACCGCTCCGGGCTGACCCCGTATCTGGAGACGCTGGGCTTCAACCTGGTCGGCTACGGCTGCACCACCTGCATCGGCAACTCCGGCCCGCTGATCCCGGAAATCAGCGAGGCGGTGAACTCCCACGACCTCACGGTCGCCTCGGTGCTCTCGGGCAACCGCAACTTCGAGGGCCGCATCCACGGTGAGGTGAAGATGAACTTCCTGGCCTCCCCGCCGTTGGTCATCGCCTACGCGTTGGCCGGCTCGATGCACGTGGATCTGCTCAACGACTCCCTCGGCGAGGACACCGAGGGCAACCAGGTCTACCTGCGCGACATCTGGCCCACGGGAGAGGAAGTCAAGGCAGTGGTCGACGCCAACCTCGAGGCTTCGATGTTCACCAAGGGGTATGCGGACGTCTACCACGGGGATGAGAACTGGCGCTCCATGCACATCCCCGAGGGCGACCGGTTCGCCTGGGACGAGACCTCCACCTACGTCCAGTCCCCGCCGTACTTCGAGGGCGTGGGACCGGTGCCCGATCCCATCGGGGACATCACCGGCGCCCGCGTGCTGGCGTACCTGGGCGACTCGGTCACCACCGACCACATCTCCCCGGCCGGCGCGATCCGCAAGGACTCCCCCGCCGGCGCCTACCTGCTGGAAAAGGGCGTGGAACCGGCGGATTTCAACTCCTACGGCTCGCGGCGCGGCAACCACCACGTGATGATCCGCGGCACCTTCGCCAACGTCCGGCTGCGCAACAAGCTGGTCCCCGGCACCGAGGGCGGCTTCACCCGGCACCTGCCGGGCACCGACGCCACGACCATCTTCGACGCCTCGCTGGCCTACGCGAAGGACAACACGCCGCTGGTGGTGCTGGCCGGCTCCGACTACGGGTCCGGGTCCTCCCGCGACTGGGCTGCCAAGGGCACCCTGCTGCTGGGCGTCAAGGCCGTGCTGGCCACCTCGTTCGAGCGCATCCACCGCTCCAACCTGATCGGCATGGGCGTGCTGCCACTGCAGTTCCGCGATCGTGAAACCGCAGAGTCCCTGGGCCTCACCGGCGAGGAGGTCTTCTCCATCACCGGGCTGGCCGGGACCGATGAATTGCCCGACGAAGTCACCGTGGCCGTGGAACACGCCGATTCATCGGGCGGTCAATCCCGCGAAATCACGATGCGGGTACGCATCGACACCCCGGCCGAGGAGGCGTACTACCGCCACGGCGGCATCCTGCAATACGTGCTGCGCCAGCTGCTCGACGCCTGAGGCACACCCGGGGGCGGGCCCTCTTCGCCGGGAGGGGCCCGCCCGCGTGCCGCCGGTCGCCAACCGCACGGCCAATGGGTGGCGTCAGTGGCGGCAATCAGTAAGCTGGAACCACTGATCAAACGTTCGTTAATGCAAAATCGCCCGGAAAGGCGGAGACATTATGAGTATCGGTGCCGGAATTTTCCTGTTCGTTGTCGGCGCGGTGATCCGCTTCGCACTGAATGTCGAAGTGAGCTGGCTGGACCTTCCACTGGTCGGGAACCTCCTCATGGGAGCCGGCGTCCTGATCTTTGTGCTGGGGCTGGTTTTCGCCTTCCGCCGCCGCCGTAGCGTCTCGACCCGCCGGACCGTCAATGGCCACGGCGAGGTCGACGGAGTCACGCGGACCACCCGCGAAGTGGACGACCCCGACCTCTAACCGCTGCCTCCCCGTCCCCCGCGCCCTTGTTCCCGCCCCGCGGGACCGGCATACTCGGGGCATGATCCGAAGCGTCGCCGTCCTGTCCGACATCCACGGGGTGCTGCCGGTGCTCGAGGCGGTCCTGGCCGAGCCCACCGTGGTCGCCGCGGAGCTCATCGTCGTCACCGGGGACCACGCCGCGGGGCCGCAACCCACCGAGGTGCTGGACCGGCTGACGGTCCTGGGCGAGCGGGCCGTGCTGGTGCGTGGCAACGCGGACCGCGAACTGGCGGCCGTGGCCCGGGGCGCTTCGATCGAGGTTCCCGACGAGGTCGTGCCCTGGGCGGCCGCGCAGCTAAGGCCGGAACACATCTCGCTGCTGGAGCAGCTGCCGCATCCTGTCACCCTGGAGGTCCAGGGCTTCGGCCCCGTTCTCTTCTGCCACGGGACCCCGCGGGACGACGAAGAGGTCGTGCTGGTGGACAGCCGGCTGGAGCGCTGGACGGAGGTCTTCGCCGGGTTGCCCGACGAAGTCCAGACCGTGGTCTGCGGTCACACCCACATGCCGTTTGTGAGGCTGGTGGATCGACGCCTGGTCGTCAACCCCGGCAGCGTGGGCATGCCCTACGGCCGTCCGGGCGGCAACTGGGCCCTGCTGCACGACGGCGCCGTATCCCTTCACCGCAGCATCATCGACGTCGAGAAAACCATCGAACGGGTGGTGGCCGAATCAAGCTACCCGAACCGCCGGCAATGGGCCGAGTACTTCATCCGCTCCACCGCGAGCGACGCCGAGGCCCTGGCCGTGTTCGGCCCCCGGGACGGCCGCGGGAAGTAGCCGCGCCGGGGGTATCATCCGCCGCAGCCAGCCGGGGCGCAACAACCGTGCACCTGGTTTGTGGATCAGCCGGGCCCCATCCACAGATCTTGCCACCCCGAACCATTCCTCTTCTCGTCGGCGCATGCTGGTGGACATGGAAACCACCCGGTTCATCGAACTCACCGCGGGCACCCGCGGCACCCCGGGACACCCCGTGTCTCCGGACGATGAACTGCGCGCCCTGCTCGAGGCCCAGCGGCTCGCCCGCGACCTGGCCCGGCGCGTCGCCCGCACCACCTCCCCCACCGCCGCCGCCCTGTTCGCCCAAGCCGCAGAGGACGCACACCGCACCGCCGCCCACGCCCAGCTCCTCGCCGCTGACACCGCCCGGCGCACCCTGGCCCACGAACTGCCCGAGGCCACCTTCGACGCCCTCGCCGCGCTCCACGCGGACCCGGCCCCCTACCTCGCCGGCACCACGGTCCTGCCCGAGGATCCCCGGACCGTCCTCGCCGGGCGGCCCGTCTTCAAGGACACCACCGAGTTCCTCACCGGCTTCCTGCACATCTCCTTCTTTGAGGCCCGCGAACGCGTCCGCTCCATCGACCGGCTGCTGCCCGGCACCGACATCCACGGCCAACCCGTCCCGGCAAAGTTCCCGACGCTGGCCGACGACCTGGTCAATGGCACCGGCGACCCGAAGGAAATCGGTGCCGCGGCCCGCAGGCTCGAAAAACTCGCACCACACATCAACCAGCACCCCGACCCCGCCGCGCTGGCCGGGCAGCTGGAGGACCAGGTCGCCGAATCCGTGCGTCGCGAGGACCCCCGCACCACAGCCAAGCTGTTCGCCGGCATCCAAAGCACCCTCGAGCAGGGCACCAAGGACGTCCCGGAGGACGTGCTGCGCGCCAGGACCGGCCTCTTCAACCGCGGCACCGTCGGCGGGCTGGGCGAATTCCTGCTCCGCACCCTGCCCGCCGACACCGAGGCCCTGCTGGCCCTCTGCGCCAGCACCGACAACCCCCGGACCAAGGCCGGAGACCGCGACGGACTGCTCGCCCAGTCGCTGGCCACCGGTGCCACCACGGGCCCGGGTGCAGGTTCCGCCGCCGGCAGCGACGGCACCGGGCACGCCAACGCCTCCAACGCCTCCGGTTCCAACGGCGCCAACGCCTCCAACGCCTCCAACGCCTCCAACGGCCGATCGAACAACGGCAACGGTGCCGGAGCCGGGTTCCCCGATTTCCTCGTCGACCCCACCACCGGCCGCCCGCTGAACGATGCGGAGGCCGTCAGGAACCTATCCCTGGACCCCAACGGCCTCAACCTGGACAGCCTGTTCACCGGGAACGGCGCCAACAACACCGGCAACGGGACCGGCGACCCGGCCACCATGAACTCCGCCGCATACGGCCCCGACGGACTCACCCCTCCCCAACGCCATCTCCAGGGGCTGATGAACCTCATCAGGTCCGCCGGGAACCCCGCCACCGGGAAGAAGACCACCGGCCTTCCCTCCCCCAAGACCCTGGTCATCGCCACCCTCGACGAACTCCGCGGCCTGGCCGACACCCACGGCATCACCAGCCGCGGCCAACAACTCACCCCCGCCGAACTCCGCCAGGGCTTGTGCAACGGCGGGGTCATCCCCGCAGTCATGGGCGGGGACTCCCGGATCCTTGACCTCGGCCAGGAGGAACGCCTCTTCCCCGACTACATGCGCGAAATCATTCTCGGCCTCTACGGCGGCTGCATCATGCCCGGCTGCACCGTTCCGCCCGAACACTGCGAAATCCACCACTTCAACTTCTTCGCCAACGGCGGCAAGACCGAGATCAACGAAGGCGCACCCGGATGCACCTCGGCCCACCACGCCTTCCACACCGGACTGGTGCGCGTCGTCCGTGACACCGACGGGCTCTTCAGCGTCATCCTGCCCAAGTTCATGGACCCCGAACAAAAACCCCGACGCAACAATTACTGGCGGAACCGCACCCTGAACCCACCCCTGTTCTGAGAGCCACGGCCCACGGCCGTGGGTCTGCCGGTGATTTCCCACGCCCAAACGGGCATGCAAAAAGGGCGGTCCGCCCCGGCCGAAACCGGAGGAGGACCGCCCTTGGTGTCTCACCAGACGCGCAAGAACAACTACTTGGCAGATTGGTCCTGCAACGCCTTCACGATCTGCGGCAGCAAGCCGCGGAACGCACGTCCGCGGTGGCTGATGGCATTCTTTTCCTCGCTGGAAAGTTCGGCCACGGAGATCTCGTAGCCATCGGGCTGCAGGATCGGGTCGTAGCCGAAGCCGCCGTTGCCCCGCCGTTCGTGCAGCAGCGTCCCGGCCAGGTGGCCCGTCTCCACGGCAACAAAGCCGCCCGGGGTGGCCAGCGCCGCGGCACACACGAAGGACGCCCCGCGGTGTTCCTCGGAAATGTCTCCCAGCTGGGCCAGCAGCAGGTCGATGTTCGCCTCGTCATCGCCGTGCTTCCCTGACCAACGGGCCGAGAAGATCCCCGGCGCCCCGCCAAGCACATCGACCGAAAGACCCGAATCGTCGGCGATGGCAACCAGGCCGGTGGCTTCGCACACCGCGCGTGCCTTCAGCAGCGCGTTGCCCTCGAAGCTCACCTGGTCCTCGACGACGTCCGGAGCACCCACGGCACCGGCGTCGACGACCTGCGTGTCCACGTCGAGCCCCGGAACCTGCCCGCGCAGCAGTTCGCGCAGTTCGCGCAGCTTGCCCTGGTTGTGCGTGGCCAGCACCAAACGCGGGGTGGCGCCCATGCTCAGAGCCCCAGGGTGGCGCGCTGGATCAGCGCCAGCTCCGTGGTGCCAACCAGCGCCAGGTCCAGCAGGGAGTCAAGTTCTGCGCGCTTGAACGGGACGCCCTCGGCGGTGCCTTGCACCTCGACGAAGTCGCCAGTCCCGGTGACCACGACGTTCATGTCGGTCTCGGCGCGCACGTCCTCCTCGTAGGGCAGATCCAGCATCGGGACCCCGTCGATGATTCCCACGGAAATCGCGGCAACCGAGTCGGTGAGCACGGTGGCGTTCTTCTTCACCAGCTTGTTCTCCTTGGCCCACTCGATGGCCTCGGCCAGTGCGACGTAGGCACCGGTGATCGCCGCGGTGCGGGTGCCGCCGTCGGCCTGAAGCACGTCGCAGTCCAGCACGATGGTGTTCTCGCCCAGTGCCTTGGTGTCGATGACCGCGCGCAGCGAGCGGCCGATCAGGCGGGAGATCTCGTGGGTGCGTCCGCCGATCTTGCCCTTGACGGACTCCCGGCCGTTGCGGGTGTTGGTGGCCCGCGGCAGCATGGCGTACTCGGCGGTGACCCAGCCGGTGCCCTGCCCCTTGAGCCAGCGCGGCACGCCCTCGGTGAAGGAGGCGGTGCACAGCACCTTGGTGTTGCCGAATTCGATCAGGGCCGAACCCTCGGCCTGCTTGGACCAGCCACGGGTAATGGTGATCTCACGGAGTTGGTCGACGCCGCGCCCGTCGGCGCGCACTGCTGCTGTGGTTGATGCTGAAGTCATGGCTTCAAGTCTAGTCGTCACGCCGAGCTGTTCCGTCGAGACAAACAGGTGTGGCGATGCGGTTCCGCAGATCCCCGGACACGCACCGCCACACCTGGAAACCGGCAGCCTGGCGAACGCGCTAGTTCTTCCTGGTGCCAGGCCACTCGCGGGCCGGCGCCGAACGCACGATCGAAACCGGCGCGGTCGGCAGCGATTTGGGGGTGCCCAGCTGCGAGCCGGAGAACACCCCGTATGTCACCCCGGAGACCGCCACGGCGATGCCGCCGTCGTAGACTTCCTTGGCCTCGTTGACCACGGTGTTGATGTCCGTCCACACCGGGATGTGGGTCAGCAGCAGGCGTTCGACCCCGGCCTCGGCCGCCGCCTCGCCGGCGCGCCGCCCGGTCAGGTGCACACCGTGGATCGCGTCGTCGCGGCCCTCCTCGAAGGCCGCCTCACAAAGGAACATGTCGGCACCCCGGGCTGCCTCGACGAGTTCGGGGCAGGCATCGGTGTCACCCGAATAGGTCAGCACGCTGGTCTGCAGCGACCCGTCGGCCACCGGCTCGGTCGCCTCGACACGGAATGCGTAGGACTCCTCGATGGGGTGCAGCACCGGGTAGGGGGTGATCGAGAATGGGCCGATCTTCACCGGCTGGCGGGATTTCCAGTGCTGGAAGTCGTAGTCGGGGTGCATGCCCTCATCCAGCGGCAGGCCGTAGGCCGTGGCCATCCGGTCCGCGGTGGCCGCCGGGCCGTGAACCAGCATCCTCTCGCGGTTCCAACCGTTGGGGTCCCAGCGGATGGCCACGTGCATGCCGCACAAATCCATGCAGTGGTCGGGGTGCAGGTGGGAGATGAAGATGCCGTCCAGGTCCTTGATGTCCGCATAGCGTTGCAACACGCCCAGCGCACCGGAGCCAAGGTCCAGCAGGATCTTCCAGTCGCGTTCGCCGTCGAACGCGGTGACCAGGTAGCAGGAGGCGGGTGACCCCGGGCCGGGGAACGAGCCGGTACAGCCGATGATCGTCAGCTTCATGAGGCACTCGCTTTCGAAAGAGCCACCATCTGCGGGGTAATCATCGCGATGGAGCCGGTCGGGTAATGGGCGGCCACGTGGTCGACTTGTTCGACAGCGAGCACTTCCGGGCCCAGGAAGCGCCGGGCCAGGATCTCAAAGCTTTCGGCGTCGCCGGTGGCGATGAACTGGTGGGTGGGAGCCTGCGTCTCGTTGCGCGCCAGGTCGTGGCGCATCAGCTCACGGTAGACGTCCTTGGCGGTTTCCTCGGCGCTGGAGACCAGGGTGACGTCCTCGCCCATGACATAGGAGATCACGCCGGTCAGCAGCGGGTAATGGGTGCACCCCAATACCAGCGTGTCCACGCCGGCCGCCTTGAGCGGGGCCAGGTAGGCCTCGGCGGTCTCCATGAGTTCGGCACCGGTGGTGATCCCGTTTTCCACGAACTCGACGAAGCGCGGGCAGGCGACGGAGGTGATGGAGTACTGCGGGGCGGCGGCGAAGGCATCCTCGTAGGCGCGGGACCCGACGGTGGCCTGGGTGCCGATGACCCCGATCTTCCCGTTGCGGGTGGCGGCGACGGCGCGGCGCACCGCGGGCTGGATCACTTCGACCACGGGAATCCCGTAGCGGGCGGTGTAGCGTTCGCGGGCATCGCGCAGCACCGCGGCGGAGGCGGAGTTGCAGGCAATCACCAGCAGCTTGACGCCGGCGTCGACGAGTTCGTCCATCACCCCCAGCGCATTCGCCCGCACCTCGGCGATGGGAAGCGGCCCATAGGGCGAATTCGCGGTGTCCCCGACGTACATCGTGGATTCACCGGGAAGCTGGTCAATGATGGCGCGGGAAACGGTCAGGCCGCCGACCCCCGAGTCGAAGATACCCAACGGGGCATTCGGATGGGGTCGCTCTGATGTTCGATTCTCGCTAGAGGACACACTTGTCATGGTCTACGAAGCCTACGTGGTTTTCAACGCCAACAGCTAGCACGTGCGACACACTGTAGCCCAGCTCACAAGGACTTGAGCATGGCCTGCATCAGGGATTCCTGCAACCAGGTGACGAAGTTGTAGACCAGCGCAAGGTATTCGTCGACGGTTTCGGCCTTCGACCAATCGTCCTGCGCATGGATGCGCTCGGCGTCTTCCTCGCTTTCCAGGCCAAGCCGTTCGGCCAGCACCAGGCGCACGTCGTTGACCGCTGCGGCGAAGCGCGGCGCCGTCTGCTCGTTAAGCAGGATGCTTCCGGACTCCATCAGCAGGGCGGCCTCGCGCAGCGCCCCGATCTTGCGTTCACGGATCCCGCGCTCCGAGAGCCTGCGGAATTCCAGCGATGCGGCGGCATCGTCGGGGTCGGCGTCCGGCAACAGGCGCTTGGTGGCCCGGTCACTCGGTGCGGCGAAGTCTTCCTTGTGGGAGTTCGGATCCAGGCCGACCAGCGCATAGAGCGGATCCTCGTCGTCGGCCCGCTGCGGCTCCAGCAACGTGATGACGTCCTCAAAGAGGCCGCGCAGCAGCTGGCGTTCGGCGGCTTCGAGGGACGCGGAGAACCCGCGCATGGTGTTCTTGAATGCCCGTGCCATATCTAGGCTGCGTCCGCCTTGGACAAGGTGGCCCACAGCCCGAACCCGTGCATGGCTGCAACGTCGGCCTCGATCTTCTCGCGGTTGCCGGTGGCTACCACGCTGCGGCCCTCCTGGTGGACCTGCATCATCAGCTTCTCGGCCTTGGCCTCGTTGTATCCGAAGTAGGAGCGGAAGACAAAGCTGACGTAGCTCATCAGGTTGACCGGGTCATTCCAGACGATCAGGATGTAGGGCTGGTCGAGTTCGTGTGCTTGTGCCTGCTCTACGTGCTCAAGCACATCGGGCATCGCAGTCATGGTTGGCATACTCACCATTCTACGACCGGCCGCCGTGGATGCGAACCGGGCGCCAACCGGGCCGTGGACACAACTGCTCCAAAAGCACAAGGCGACGACTCACGTGAACCAACGCGGCATGGAACCGGTGCCGGGTCTAGAGTATCTACTAGCGTTTATGCCGCAGATCCGGTTTCGCCCCGCCACCTGCGGCGGCCCGGATCCGGCACCCGACGCCCGATAACGGTGCAAACCAGTCCGGCATTCCATTGCCCCAGTCCCCCCGTCGCGAGGAGCCCCCCGGCCATGTGGCAGCAGCCCACCTCCCTGTTTACCGACCACTACGAACTGACGATGCTGCAGGCTTCCCTGCACTCGGGAGCGGCGCACCGCCCCAGCGTCTTCGAGGCCTTTGCCCGCCGCCTGCCCGATGGCCGGCGCTACGGCGTGCTGGCCGGGACCGGCAGGCTCCTTGAGGGCATCAAGGAGTTCCGCTTCGGCGACGAGCAACTGCGCTTCCTCTCCGACACCAAGGTCGTGGACGCCACCACCATCAAGTACCTCGAGGACTTCATGTTCAGCGGCAACATCCATGGTTACGCCGAAGGGGAAATCTACTTCCCGTACTCCCCCGTGATGATTGTCGAATCGACCTTCGCCGAGGCCTGCGTGCTGGAGACCTTCATCCTTTCGGCGCTGAACCACGATTCGGCCATCGCCTCCGCGGCCTCGCGCATGATCGCCTCCGCCGGAACCCGCCCCTGCATCGAGATGGGTTCGCGCCGCACCCACGAGGAATCCGCTGTCGCCGCCGCCCGCGCCGCGATCATCGCCGGGTTCGACTCGACATCGAACCTCGAGGCCGGGCACCGCTACGGCCTCAAGACCGTGGGCACCGCCGCTCATTCCTTCACGCTGCTGCACGATTCCGAACGCGCTGCGTTCGAGGCTCAGGTCGCCTCGATGGGCGTGGGCACCGCCCTGCTGGTTGACACCTACGACGTGGAGCAAGGCGTGCGCACCGCAGTGGAGGTGGCCGGCCCCGAGCTGGGCGCCGTGCGCCTTGATTCGGGGGACCTGGTGGAACAGGCCCGTTGGGTGCGCACCCTGCTCGATGACCTGGGCAACGAGAACACCCGCATCATGGTCACCTCAGACCTCGACGAATACGCCATCGCGGCCCTCCAATCCGCACCTGTGGATGCCTACGGCGTGGGCACCTCGCTGGTCACCGGCTCCGGGCACCCGACGGCATCGATGGTCTACAAGCTGGTGTCCCGCAAGAACGACGCGGGCGACTACGTGGACGTTGCCAAGGCCGCCAAGAACAAGGTTTCGGTGGGCGGACGCAAGTTCGCCGTGCGTCTGCTCAACGAGCGCGGCCGAGCCACCGAGGAACTGATCGGCGTGGGCGAGGTGCCCGCCTCCGACGGCAACGACCGTGCCTTGCTGACACAATTTGTTGAAAACGGGGTCATCGACGAGGCATTCACCGGTGCCGCGGGCGTTCACCGCGCCACCAAGCGCCACCACGACTCCATCCAGGAAATGCCCGGCAGCTCCCGCCGCCTGCAGCGCGGCGAACCGGTGATCGGCACCCGATTCATTGACGAGAACTGAGAACAGCGAGAGGAAGCCATCATGACCCAGGAACCAACCAGCGTGCCGGAACAACCTGCGGCACGGGCATTGATCATCGTGGATGTCCAGAACGACTTCTGCGAGGGCGGAAGCCTCGGCGTGGAGGGCGGGGCCGCCGTGGCCGCGTCCATTGCCACCGTACTGCGCGAGCGCGCCGACAGCTACGCGGCGGTGGTGGCAACCCAGGATTGGCACATCGATCCGGGGTCCCATTTCTCCGATTCCCCTGACTTCATCGACTCCTGGCCGGTGCACTGCGTTGCCGAAACGGAAGGTGCCGCGCTGCACCCGGAGCTGTCCGAGGCCGCCGGCTACATCCGGCACCATTTCCGCAAGGGCCGTTACGCGGCAGCGTACTCCGGCTTCGAGGGCCGCTTGTCCGCGGACGAGGACGACGTGGCCGATGAGAGCGGTGAGCTGCTGGGAGACTGGCTGCGCGGACAGGACATCGCCGCGGTGGACATCGTGGGCATCGCCACCGACTACTGCGTGCGAGCCACGGCACTGGATGCCAAGTCTCAGGGCTTCGCCACCACCGTCATCGCCCCGCTGACCGCCGCGGTGCATCCGGCGAACGCCCCCGAGGTACTGCAGGAGCTGCGCGACGCCGAGGTCACTGTCCTGTCCCTGGGCTAGGCCCGCGCCGATCCATGCTCCATTTCGGACGCCGAGTCAGGCGATACACGAAAAGCCGGCGGCCCGGTGCGTTGGAGAGCATCCAACACACCGGACCGCCGGCTACCTTAATCGATCATTTCTTACCGATGAACCAGCCCTGCAGCTTGTTCAGCCGCTTCTGCAGCTGCTCGGCATTGGCTTGGGCGACGGCGGGGCCGCCGCACACCTCGCGCAGCTTGGTGTGGATGACGCCGTGCGGGGTGCCGGTGCGCGCGCTCCAGGCCGAGACGTTCTTGGAAAGCGTCGAGCGCATCTCCATCAGCGCCCGGTGGTCGACCACGGGCGCGGCCGCGGCCTCTTCGGTGCTCTTGCGGACCTTGCGCCGGGACACCTGTTCTGCCTGACGCTGGCGCAGCAGCACTCCCACCTGGTCTGCGTCCAGCAGCCCGGGGATGCCCAGGAAGTCTTCCTCTTCCTCGGAGCCCACGGCGCCTCCGGTCCCGAATTCGCCGCCGTCGAAGAGCACCCGGTCGAAGGAGGCGTTGGAGTTCAGCGCCTCGAACTTCTGCTTGTTAAGCTCGTCGCTGGCCTTTTCCTCGCGGTTGGCCTCCGCGACCAGGTCGTCCTCGGGATTGTAGTCCGGGTCCTGGAAGTGCTTTTCGGGGCGGTCCAGCGCGTGGTCCCGCTCGGTCTCCATCTCGTTGGCCAGCGCCATAAGCACCGGCACCGAGGGCAGGAAGATGGATGCGACCTCGCCGCGCTTCCGGCTTCGCACGTAGCGGCCGATGGCCTGGGCGAAGAAGAGCGGGGTGGAGGTGGAGGTGGCGTAGACGCCCACGCACAGCCGGGGCACGTCGACGCCCTCCGACACCATGCGCACGGCAACCATCCAGCGCGAATCCCCGGCGGAGAACTCGTCGATCTTCTTCGAGGCGCCGGCGTCGTCGGAAAGGATCACGGTGACCTTTTCGCCGCAGATCTTCTCCAGCTGCTCTGCGTAGCCGCGCGCGTCCTCGTGGTCGGTGGCGATCACCAGGGCACCGGCGTCCGGCACGGTGCGGCGGACCCGGGTCAGGCGCTTGTCGGCGGCCGCGAGCACCGAGGGAATCCAGTCCCCCGCCGGGTCCAGGGCGGTGCGCCAGGCGTGCGCAGTGATGTCCTTGGTGAAGCCCTCGCCAAGCTGGGCCTCCATTTCCTCGCCGGAGCTGGTCTTCCAGCGCATCGACCCGGAATAGGCCATGAACAGCACCGGGCGCACGACGTGGTCGCGCAGGGCCTGGCCGTAGCCGTAGGTGTAGTCGGCCTTGGAACGGCGGATGCCGTCGGGCCCCTCGGCGTACTCGACGAAGGGGATGGCCGCGGTGTCCGAGCGGAAGGGGGTGCCGGTCAGGGCCAGGCGGCGGGTCGCCGGCTCGAAGGCCTCGCGGATGCCGTCGCCCCAGGAAAGCGCGTCGCCGCCGTGGTGGATCTCATCGAGGATCACCAGGGTGCGGGCGGCCTCGGTCTTGGCGCGGTGCAGCATCGGCTTGGAGGCGACCTGCGCGTAGGTGACGACGACGCCGATGTAGCCGTCTCCGTGGCGGCCGTCGGAGTTCTTGAAGTTGGGGTCAATCGCCAGGCCCACGCGGCCGGCGGCATCTGCCCACTGCTTCTTGAGGTGGTCGGTGGGGGCCACCACGATGATGCGGTTGACGGTCTTGGCGTCGACCAGCACCTTGGCCAGGCGCAGCGCGAAGGTGGTCTTGCCGGCGCCGGGGGTCGCCACGGCCATGAAGTCGCGGGGATTGGCGGTGAAGTACTTGTCCAGCGCCTCTGCCTGCCAGGCACGGAGCTTGGGGCCGGTGCCCCAGGCCGCCCGTTCGGGGTAGGCGGGAGGAAGACGGTCCTCCATGGGCAGCTTGTCTGCAAGTGAGAACAAGGTATCGGTCATGCATACACCTCCACGGCAATAAAAAAGCTTCCCCCTGGGGCGCGGGCCGACGCGCCCCAGGGGGTTCTGTGTGAACCTACGCTGCGTGGAAGATGATTACTTCTTGCCCTTGTCCCCGCCGCCGGTGAGGCCCTCGTAGATTTCCTTGCACTCGGGGCACACGGGGAACTTCTGCGGGTCGCGGCCCGGGATCCACACCTTGCCGCACAGGGCGATGACCGGGTCGCCGGAAAGCGCCGACTCCATGATCTTTTCCTTGCGCACGTAGTGCGCGAAGCGTTCGTGGTCCCCGGCCTCGACTTCCTGGGCCTGCTCGGTGCGCTCGATGGTGGTGGCACCGCCGCCGGAGGTAGTGCGCGGGTCATCTCGGAACGGATCTAGGGGCATGCTCATGTCCACCAGTCTAACAACGGATTGATCGACATTCGGCAGATTCGCCGCGTGCGGTGCATCGCACCGTTGCCTCAGCGGTTGACCATGACGGCCTGCATCAGCTCCGGCAGCCGGGCCTCGAGCCATCGCCCGCCGATGCGGATTCCTGCCACCAGCAGCACCGCGCCCTCCACCACGCCCACGAGCAGTGCCAACCAGCCTAAGAGCGCATTCCCCGTCAGCAGCTGGGCCACCAGCAGTCCGAGGGCCGGCAACAGGAGCAGGAACATGATCGTGAACGTGGCCAGTTGCACGATGGCCATCCGCGCGCCGGCGCCCGGAGGCGTCTTGAACGGGCTCTCCCCCGGTAGCGGCACCGCGTAGGTGAAGCGCGCCGAGGCCACCGATGCCACGCCGAGGCCGGCCAGCAGCCCGCACAGCGAAATCCCGAGGATCGCCGGCAGCAGCTCGGTCCGGTCCAGGAACACCGGTGGCAGGATGGCCGCCAGTAGCGTCACCGGCAGTGCCAACACGGCACAGGCCACCACGCGCCCTGCCCGGTCGGCGACACCGCGCACCCCGGTGAGCAGGTGCAGCGAGAAGGCGGTGGAATCGTAAGAGACGTCGGCGGAAATCGAGAACGCCATCAGGATCCCCAGCAGCGGGCCCAGAACCAGCATGGCCTGGGGGTAGCCGGAATTGGAGGCCGTGAACCAGATCAGCACCGGCATCAGCGGGACCACCACGATGGACGCGGCGTAGCGCGGGTCCTTGAGCCAATACGTCAGCGACCGGGCCGCCACGGCGCCGACCGGGGTCGCGGGGAAAATGCCGAACGCGCCCATGCCCACGGACTTGGAGCTGGTGCGCGGTGCCATCGGGTTCTCCATCGACTGGTGCAGTCCGCGCTCCCACGCCCAGATCACCGCGCCAAGATAGGCCAGCCCCAGCGCCAGGCGCAGCACGCCCAGCCCCCAGGCCCCGGCGGCCAGGTCCGCGGGCAGCGCCGCGAAGACGCCCAGCGGGGTGAAGCCCAGCACCGACACGACCCGCGGCAGCCAGTCCAGCACCGATTCGATGCCCTCGGCCGCCGAGCCGATGATGGGCCCCAGCAGGATCAGCGGGACGATCGCGATGATCCCTGCGACGTCGCGGAAGCGCCGCGAACCGGTCAGGCGCGCCATCGAGGTGGTGGTCAGCCGCGCAAGCGCCAGGCACATCAACGCACCCAGCACTCCTCCCACGACGGCGGCCGCCAACGTGGCGGGGTGGTGGCGCCAGGCCAGGAACTGCCCGCCGAACAGCAGCAACGTCAGCAGCCCCGGTATCCCGATGAAGCCCGAGAGCAGCAGTCCGGCCGCCAGCCGGGGCCGCGAGAGCGTGAAGGTGGTGAAGCGCGCCGGGTCAAGGGTCAGGTCGACCCCGAAGGCGATCAACGGGATGAGCGCCCAGCCCAGGGTGATGAGCGAGACCGCGGAGACCAGGATGGTGTTGGCCAGCGCCGGGTCGACATCCGCCAGATACGCCGTGCCCGATACGAGCATCACGACCATGCCCAGCCCGTAGACCGCCCCGATGGCGACGCCGACCAATTGCCAGGGACTGCGCCGGAAGGAGTTCTTCAGCAGCAGCAGCTTGAGCCCTAGGAGGTGTGCAACCATGAGAGCCCCTCGTTGGTTCCGCGTCCACCGACCAGCTCGACGAAGCGTTCCTCCAGGGAGGTTGCCCCGCGCACCTCGTCCACGGTTCCGGCCGCCAGCAGGTTGCCGTTCGCGATGACCGCGACGTGGCTGCACATGCGCTGGACCAGGTCCATGACGTGGGAGGAGACGATGACGGTGCCGCCGTGGGCCACGTAGTCGGCGAGGATCTCGCGGATGTTGGCGGCGGAGACCGGGTCGACGGCCTCGAAGGGCTCATCGAGCACCAGCACGCGCGGGGAATGGATTAGCGCGGTGGCCAGGGCGATCTTCTTGGTCATGCCGGCGGAGTAGTCGACGACCAGCTTGGATCCGGCGTCTTCGAGGTCCAGCACGCGCAGCAGGTCTTCGGTGCGCTCGGCGACCGTGGCGCGGTCCATGCCGCGCAGCAGGCCGGAATAGGTGACCAGCTGGCGTCCGGAGAGCCGGTCGAAGAGCCGGACCCCGTCGGCCAGCACGCCCATGGCTGCCTTGGCCTTCAGTGGCTCGGCCCAGACGTCGATGCCGTTCAGCCATGCCTGGCCGGCGTCGGGGCGCAGCAGTCCGGTTGCCATCGACAGCGTCGTGGTCTTGCCGGCGCCGTTGGGCCCCACCAGGCCGAAGAACGACCCGGCTGGGACATCGAGGGATATGCCGTTGACCGCGACTCTTTCGCCGAATCGCTTGCCCAGCGATCGAATCGACAGGGCCGCCGTACCGGGGTCGGGGTAAGAGTTGCTCATGACATCGAAAATAGCAGTCGATGGATGGTTTTGCCGTCATCCCTGCGGACTAATCCCGTGGTCGACGCACACCTCAGAACCGGATCTGGCTGCCCACTCCGGTGCCCTGAAAACGATGAGAGGATTGTCCTGGGTGAGTGGCCGCCGCCTTCGCCGCCACGCATATGGGCCGGCTCCTCCTCCCCGGCACGACCATCGCATTCACGGGTATGGTCCCCCAGCAGCCATGCCCGCTTCCAGCTGGCCGGACCAACAGCGAGCCGCTGCAGCGGCAGCTTCGATCCGTGGCGGACGGTGGGGCAAAGTTCGCGCCCATTGCTCTCGCCTTCACGGTGACCGAAGCCTAAACTGAAAAAAACGTGTTTCCGTTCAGCATGTTCTTCGGCCCCTAGCCATGGACCGAATAATTGCATATTTCGTACTTGGGGTGCGTATGTATCATCTGCTTTTGCTCGGTAAGGCACCAGCGATTTCCGCCGTTGACGGTGTGGTGCACAGCAGGGCGTGCGCATGCCCCAAAGCCCCGGCCGCGACTTCGCCGCACATCCGTTTCAAGCGCAGGAAGGTCCATCCGCTCGTCGACCATGCGGGACAGGCGGTGACCGGCCGGTGGGCCGCCAACATCGCGTTCGACTCGACGGCGGCCCTTGCAATGGAACCCACCGAACGCTTTCTTGCCCTTCGGTTGCCGGACACGGCCCGACGACCCCGAGTGCAACCGGACGTTGCCGACCGTCGGCAGGTGAAGTCATGACTGCTTATCCCGGTCCTGCGGTGGCTGCACGTTCCCCGCGACATATAAGGGCCCAGAGACACTCACGAGCCAGGCTCGCCGGCCTCGGACTGCTGTGCATAGCAGGTTGGGTCGCGTCGGTGACCGTCGGAGGCTCCCTCGAGGCCGGGCTCGGAGTGCAGCAGATCGCGTTGGCCGTGCACATCATGGCCATGGTCGTTTCGCTGGGGGCCATCCTGCTCATCGACTGGGTCGGCCTGCTTTGGCTGCTGGGCCGGCGGCAAATACACGAACCCGGGCGCGTGGAATCGGCGGCCGTACTGTTGATCTGGGGCGGGCTGGGCATGCTGCTGCTCTCCGGCGCGTTCATCAGCCCCGACCTGAGCGACATCCCCACCCGCGTGAAGCTGGCGTGCGTACTCGTGCTGATGCTCAACGGTGTGGCCATCGCACCGGTGATGAAGCGCCTGCACGAGATGCCGGCAAGCACCAAGTTCTCGCAGCTCAGCCTGGGCCTGCGGGCGCGGATGCTGATGGCACTGTCGATCTCTCAGGCCTGCTGGTGGTCGGCGGTGGTCATCGGCCTGCTCAACTCCGCGATCAGGCGCGGGTCCTGAAACCGGGCGAACCGGGCGTTCGGTAGGCGCAGTCCCGCACAGCCAAAAACGGGGAGGCAAGTCGCTTGGTGCGACTTGCCTCCCCGTCATTGTGGCTCGGCGCGTTGCCCTGCCGGAAATTCCTAGAAGAGCACGCGTGCCAGTTTCTGGCGCGAGGCCACGACGCGCGCATCGCCCACACCGACCACCGAATACAGTTCGACGAGACGGGCCCGGGCGGCCTCCTTCTCTTCGCCTGCGTTTCGGCCGATGAATGCCACCAGGCGGGCAAAGGCGTCCTCGACGTGGCCCCCGACCAGGTCCATGTCCGCAACGTCCAGCTGTGCCTGCAGGTCATCGGGGGCAGCGGCACCGGCCGCACGCACGGCGGCCAGGTCCTTCCCCTCCGTGCGCATCAACAGGCGCACTTGGTTCAGCCCGATGGCAGCCTCGTTGTCGTTGGGCTTTTCGTTCAGAGCCTGCTTGTAGGCGCTTTCGGCCGCGGGCAGGTCTCCGGATTCGATGGCGTCCAGGGCCGCCTGGTGCAGTGGCGGCAGCGGGGCCGGGCCGGCTGCCGGTGCGGTGGTGCCCAGCGGCGGGATGGTCCCGGCCACGCCGTGCTGCACGCCCAGGGCCAGCAGCTCGTCCATCAGCGACTGGATCTGCGAGGTCTCGGCGCCGCCCTG
Organism: Paeniglutamicibacter sp. ORCA_105; assembly: GCF_045798545.1. Taxonomy (NCBI): domain Bacteria; kingdom Bacillati; phylum Actinomycetota; class Actinomycetes; order Micrococcales; family Micrococcaceae; genus Paeniglutamicibacter; species Paeniglutamicibacter sp. ORCA_105. Next base: position 38,584 of record NZ_JBIXLM010000019.1, read on the forward strand.
GAAGAGCGGCACCGGCTGGCCATTGATCAGGGCGATGACGGAGGGCACCTGCGTGACCTGGAAGGCCTGGGCGATGGCCGGCTGTTGCTCGGCGTCCACGGTGGCCAGCGCGAGGGTCCCGCGCTTCGCATCCACCAGGGAGGCGATCACACCGTCGAGCTGCACGGAGGCCGGGGAGCGCGGGCTGCCCAGTGAAACGATCACCGGCACCTGCTGGGAAAGGGCAACGACTTCCGGGAAGCTCTCCTGGTTGACGGAGCGGACCCAGGTGGGCGCGGCCTCGCCCGAAGCGGTGACCGGCTCCGGTTGGGGCTGCTGTTTGAAGGCTGCCAGATCAATGGCGCCGCGTGAGGAGGGTGCAGTGGGTTCAGGCATGCTGGTGGTCATTCCTCTACTTTAGGCCGCATCGTGCCCGGGTGGAAAACCCGTTGCCGCGATCCGGGCCTGCGCACCGGCGGGCGCCAACGACGGAAGGCGCGGTGCCTCGGTGCACGGGAACCGATTCCCGTGGCCTGAGGCACCACGCCTTCCAGTGCGGGAACCGCTCGGTTCCCGGTTCCCCTTTGGGGGCAGGGATGCTACTAGAGCAGCTTCGCTCCCTTGGTGATGACCTCTGCGGCAACCACGGAGACCTTGTCCTTGGAGCCGGCAGCAGGGATGTAGATGAGGGTCGGTTCGCCGTAGGTGATCTCGATGCCCTTCTTGGTGTCCTTGGCGCCGACGATCTTGGACGTCGTGGCATCCATGCCGATCGTTCCGCCGTCTTCCTTGGGCTTGGCAGTGGTCGTGGCGGTGAAGTTGCCCGAGACCAGGGCCCCGCCGTCCGGGGTGGCCAGCACAACGGTGTCCTTGGTGTTCACGTTGCGCTTGAAGGTGATCGTCGCGTCCTTGTTGGCCTTGACCAAGGCGTTCTGGTCCTTGGCGTTCAGGGTCAGGAACGCGTTCTTGGCGAACTTGTCGGCGTCCTTGGACTTCTCGTTGTCCATGAGTCCGGCCAGGCGCTCAAGAGCTACCTTCGGGGTCATGGCCAGGTCCTTGGCATCGTCCTTGAGCATCTTCACCGACTGGTCGCCCACTGCGATTCCGGGGAACGTTGAACCGGGCAGCATCGGGGTGGCGAACGCGATCTTGTAGTTCTCGCGCGGCCCCGACTGGGTCAGCGTGAGGGCGGTGGGAATCGTGGAGGCCTCGGAGTCCTTCGCGGTGACAACCATGATGGAGCGCGGGAAGTGCGCACCGTCGTCGGTGGGCACGGCGGCCGAGCGGATCACGCTGGTGTCGATGGCCTGCGGGGCATCCAGCTTGACGTCGTCGTTGCGCAGCTCGTAGTTCTGGCCGCGCAGGGTCTTCAGGGCACCGGTGGTGCGGTCATCCAGGTCCTTGGCGTTCTTGGACTTGTCGGCCTTGGCCACTGAGGAGGATGCCTCGCCGAGGATGCGCTCGAGCTGCTTCTGCAGCACGACCGGGTAGACCTTCTCCGCATCTTCGGTCGAGCTTTCGGCGGGGCTCGGCGAGGTGCCTGCCGCCAGGGCAGGAGCGGAGGGAACCAGCACCAATGCCAGCACGGAGGCGGTCGCCACGATCTTGGCCACGGTGTTCTGGTCGCCCTTGGGAGCGGGAGTCGCGGTCAGGGTGTCGGTCTTCGGGGCGTCGGGGTGGCCGGCCGCACGGCGTCCGCCACCGGATCCTCCGCGCGGGGCGGTGCGGACAGCAGCCAGGGCGATGCCGGCAATCACGAGCAGCGAGCCGGCAATGATCAGCGGCATCGAGAACGGGGTGGCGGTGTCGCCGGGCCAGGTCGCGGTGATGTCGGTGGGTGCCGCGGCCTTGCCATCGGCGGCCAAAAGCAGCGTCCAGGATCCCTCGTCGGGGTTGGTCCAGCGGTACGTCATGGTCTTGTCGGCATTTTCGGTTGCCTGGAAGAGGTCGGCGTCAGCCGGATTGGGCACTTCCGCCTCGCCGGTTTCCGAGGTCGACTCGAGGACCGTCTCTTCGGCGTTGATGCCGGTGATGGTGGTGTGGGCGGCCTTGCCGACCCACGCCTGCGCATCAGCGGAACGCACCAGCGAAGCGGTGAACTTGCCCTCGGCATTGATGGTGATCTCCGTGGGATGACCGCCCACGGTTCCGGCCCCGGCTTCGATGAGTGTGACTGGGGCGGCTGCGGGGGCCTGGGCAAGGGAAGCGGTCAGCGTCTCGGGCGGAGCCCATATGGTTCGCTGGCCAATCCCCACCACCAGGGCTGCCAGCCCAAGAATGATAGCGATCGCTGAAAAGATCTTTCGCACAATTACACCTAACGGATGAGGGGGTCGAGATTCGGCCTCGGGTGCCACCCACATCATTTATCCGGATGACACGCTCACAAGTCTAACGAGTTCTAGCGCATCAGGGTTCCGGAATGTGGGTAGCACCACGCCGTTGACGGCTGAGGTCTTGCCCACTATTTACCACGTGCGACTCCTGTCCCCCAATGCCGCCAAGCGGGTCCCGGGGGCATTAAGCTCGGGGTTGTGACTACTCAAGACGGAGACGAAGCAGCTACGCCGGAAAGCACCGGGAGCCATGAAGACGCGCCCCGGGCCGATGCCGAGGGACAGGAAGCCGCGACGCCGAAATACCTCGGGGAACGGCCCACGCAGCCGCGAAAGTGGTGGCGCCGGGTGTTGGGCACCGCCCAGCAGACGCTCGATGCGCGGATCAAGCCGCCGGCGAACTTCGGGTTCCCGCCGGAGCCGCACCGGGAGCCCGGCGACGGGTTCCCGGATGCCGACATCTCACCACAGTCCAACCCGATTGCCTTCGGCTTCCTCTTCACCGTGGGCGTGGGCCTGGCGTTGCTGGGCTTCTTCCTGCTGACCAACGTGGGATCGCTGGTCATCTGGATCGCCATCGCCCTGTTCATCGCGCTGGGCCTGGACCCGATGGTGCGCTTCCTGGTCGCCCACGGGCTCTCGCGCGCCATCGGCGTCTTGATCACGATGCTGGCCCTGCTTGGCGGTGTGGCGGGATTCGTCGGCGCCATCATCCCGACGCTCACCGAGCAGACGGCCCAGTTCATCGAACGTGCACCGCGGATCGTCGACGACTTCCTCAAATCCGAATTCTTCGTCACCCTCGATGCGCAGTACCAGCTCTCGGACCGGATCAGCCAGGAAATCGGGAAGTTCTTCTCCGACACCGGGGCGGTGGGCGGGATCTTCGGCGGCGTGCTGGGGGTGGGCAGCGTGATTGCCCAGGGCATGTTCGGCGTGCTGATAGTGCTGGTGCTGGCCATCTACTTCCTGGCCTCGCTGCCGGCAATGAAGTCCTTTGCCTACCGGCTGGCCCCGCATTCGCGCAGGGTGCGCGTGGAGGAACTGGGCAACACCATTACCCACTCGGTCGGCAACTACGTCATGGGCCAGGCGTTCGTCGCACTGCTCAATGCGACAGTCGCGCTGGTGCTCATGAGCATCCTGGGCGTCCCGTTCGCCGCGCTGCTGACACTGCTGGTGGCCATGCTGGCCTTCATCCCCCTGGTGGGCGCCGTCATCGCCGGCATCCTGGTCTCGCTGGTTGCGCTGACCCTGGGATGGCAGACCGCCGCCATCTACGCTGTCTGCTACTTCGGGTACCTGCAGATCGAGGCCTACTTCGTCTCGCCAAGGGTGATGCAGAAAGCTGTCTCGGTCCCTGGCGCGGTTGCAGTGATTTCGGTGATCGCCGGCGGCTCCCTGCTCGGCGTCATCGGCGCGCTCATGGCCATTCCCGTCGCAGCGGCAGTCATGTTGATCCTGCGCGAGGTCTTTATCGTGCGGCAGGACAACCGCTAACCGGCCCGACGTCCCAGGGTGCAGGCGGCATTGATTCCGTCGCGGCCCACCCGATCAGTACCGGTAGGAGCGTGATTCCCAGCACTTCGGGTGCCAGTGCCTCCGTGCCGCGGCCGAGGCGTCATCGCCCGACCAATGGTCCGCACGCCACGCAACCAGGTGCTCGGTCCCGGGCTTGATGAACTGCCCGCATCCAGGGCATTTGTAGGTCTTGGCCGCGCCGACCGAGGAAATCCGGCGCACGTGCCACTGGCCATCCGGCGCGTCCTGCAGGCGCTGTACGCCGTAGCGGGCCTTCTCCAGCCACTGCTCGTCCGATCCGCCGTCGGCTCGCGTCCACTTGTTGACCCGGCCGGAGCGGGGCTTGGGGGCGGATGATCGGGAGGGGCGGTTCGAGCGGGCCATGATCCAATTCTGCCCCAGATGCTCCGCCCATCCGGCCCGGGACGCACCCCCGGGTGGTGTCGCTCCGGCCACGGGACCTGCCCGAAACCCGGTAGAGTGCCTGTTGTGCGTTTAGTGATTGCCAAGTGTTCAGTTGATTACGAGGGCCGTTTGCGTGCCCATCTCCCCCTGGCGACCCGCCTGCTGATGGTCAAGGCCGACGGCTCGGTGCTGGTGCATTCCGACGGCGGCAGCTACAAGCCGCTGAACTGGATGAGCCCGCCCGCGGTGATGCGGATTGTGGCCCCCGACGAGGAGCAGGCAGCCGAGGGCGACGTCGAGCTCTGGCACGTTGCCCACCAGAAGTCCGACGACCGGCTGGTGGTGCACATCAAGGAGATCATCCACGACACCGAGCACAACCTCGGCATCGACCCCGGGCTGATCAAGGACGGCGTCGAGTCGGACCTGCAGCGCCTGCTCGCCGACCAGATCGAGACCCTTGGTGCCGGCTTCACGCTGATCCGCCGCGAATACATGACGGCCATCGGCCCGGTCGACATCCTGGCCCGCGACGCCGACGGCGCCACCGTGGCCATCGAACTCAAGCGCCGCGGCGACATCGACGGCGTCGAGCAACTCACCCGCTACCTGGATCTGCTGAACCGCGACCCGCTGCTCAAGCCAGTGCGCGGGGTCTATGCCGCCCAGCAGATCAAGCCACAGGCCCGCACCCTGGCGAACGATCGCGGCATTGACTGCCTGATCCTTGACTACGACGCGATGCGCGGCGTTGACGACGTGGCCGCGCGCCTCTTCTAGGCCCCCCGCTTTCCCCGCTCTGCGATACCGCGCCGGGGAGGATGGAACTTTTGCGGCGCGGATACGTGATTCGCCGCCGCGCCCGGCCCTAGACTGGGTCCATGACTGCCACCGACTCACCTGAACGCTATGCGCTGACCGGACGACTCATCACCCCCGGGAGGGATATCCCCCGGGGCGTGGTCGCGGTGGAGGGCGACCGCATCGCCTTCGCCGGCGATGAGCACGAGTTTACGTTTTTCGACGAATCGGACACCTTCGAGCTGCGCGAGAGCCCGGAAGGCACCATCATCATCCCGGGCCTGATCGACCTTCACTGCCACGGCGCCGCTGGCGGGGACTTCCCCTCGGGTGATCCCGAGTCGATCGCCACCGCCATCGAGCACCTCCACCGCTCCGGCACCACCACGTTCCTGGCCTCGCTGGTCACTGCCCCGCGCGCGGACATGTTGGCGGCTGCCGCCGTGCTCGCGGAGTTCGCCCAACGCGGCGACATCGCCGGGATCCATGCCGAGGGCCCGTTCCTTTCCGCGGCGCGCTGCGGGGCACAGGACCCGGAGCACCTCATCGACCCGGATCCCGAGTTCGTCGACGAGCTGATCGACGCGGCGTCCGGCCAGCTGCGCACCATGACCTATGCCCCGGAACGCCCGGGATCCGATGCCCTGCTCGAGCAACTGGTGTCCCAGGGCGTAGTGCCGTCCTTGGGGCACACCGACGCCGATGCCGACACGACCGCTGCCTCCCTTGCGGTAGCCCGCGAGGAACTGTCCAGTGCCGGTGTCGACGGCTTCACCGAGCGACCCACCGTCACCCACATGTTCAACGGCATGGCACCGATGCACCACCGCGCACCCGGCGCCGTCGCCACCTGCCTGGAGCTCGCCGCCCGCGGAAAGATCATCGTCGAACTGGTGGCCGACGGCGTCCACCTGGATCCGGTGATGGTGCGGACCATGTTCAAGCTGGTCGGTGCCGAATCCATCGCACTGGTCACCGACTCGATGGCAGCGACCGGCCTGGAAGACGGCAACTATACGCTGGGCCCGTCCAAGGTCACCGTTGCCAACGGCGAGGCCCGATTGGCCTCGGACGGCTCGCTGGCGGGAGGCACAGCCAGCATGCTCGAGGTGGTGCGCTCAGCGGTAGCGGCAGGCGTGGACCTGTCAGACGCCGTCATCTCCGCCACCAGGGTTCCGGCGAGCATCCTGGGCCTGATCGACGAAGCCGGCCGGCTGCACCAGGGATTCGTGGCTGACATGCTGCTTTTGGATGCCGGCCTTGAGCTGCAGCAGGTCGTGCGGAACGGCAAAAACCTATTGTGAAGTTTCCGTTGAGCAAGCGGACCCAGGGGTGTTGACCCAAGTCACACGTTTGTGTGATGCTTGACTCAGTCTTTGTGTTGGTTAGTCATACCCGCCAAAGCAGTGCTGCGGGTGTGAAGTGACTGCGGCGGGGTCAAACCCACGCCAGTGATCTTCTCACTTGAGTACCACCAATGGTCGTTGCACAGTGCAACGGCCAGATTTTCGCACTAAATGAGGAGAAATACATGGCTCAGGGAACCGTGAAGTGGTTTAACGCCGAAAAGGGATTCGGCTTCATCACTCCTGATGGCGCCGAGGCCGACGTGTTCGTGCACTACTCGGAAATCCAGACCAACGGCTTCCGTACGCTGGAAGAAAACCAGCGCGTGGAATTCGAAGTTGGCCAGGGCGCCAAGGGTCCGCAGGCCACCGGCGTTGTCGGTCTCTAAGGACTTCACAAATTCTTTGAACTTTTCACCAGTCAGGCAATCGACCGCAACGCGGCACGGATCCGGACGGGCGTAAACCTAAGAAGATGCAAAAAGCATGGGGCGGGATGATTCAATCATCCCGCCCCATGCTTTTTGTCTTGCTCGATCAGTCTTGCCGCCAGGTGCCGACGCCCGCAACGGGGCCGGCTTCCAACCAGGCCGAAAGGCCGTTGTAGGTCTGGTAATCCATGGCGATCAGGACTTCTCGGCCTTCATAGCTCATCATCACGATGACGCTTCCGGGCTGCACCAGGTGCTTTTCCTCTTCCGCGGGACGCCGCCAGCCCTTGAGCCGGATGGACGTCCGCAGGAATCGATGCACAGGGATCGGGGAGACCGAAAAGAGCTTGAGGAACTCAAGCTCACCAGGGCCATAACGCGCAATCGCCATCATCCACTTCCCGGAGGACGTGGAGATGGAAGCGTCGAATGTGCCAAGAGTGCGCCGCAACTGAATGCGGCGCACTCCCATGGCACCCAAGAACATCACCACAAGCAGCAGGGCTGCCAACACGATGAGCACAGGAATGCCGAGTTCGTTCAAGGCAGGACTATCGAGTTCCCGCCGGGACGGAGTCGGCCATGACGGCGTTGTCCGCTACGATCACCACACGGTCGGTATCAACGGAGAAGAACCCGCCATCAACCTGGACCGAGAACCGTGAACCGGAAACCGGAACGATTTCCAGATCACCGGCAGCGAGGACGGCCAGCATCGGCACGTGGCCGGGAAGGATCCCGATCTCGCCATTGCTGGTGCGTCCCTTGACCAGTTTCGCCGCACCGGACCACACGAAGTGGTCGGCAGCAACGATTTCGACTTGGAGTTCGGCCATGATTAGCGAGTCGACTTCTGGATGTCGGCCCACTGACGCTCAACGTCGTCCATGCCGCCGATGTTGAAGAATGCCTGCTCAGCGATGTGGTCGACGTCGCCGTTGCAGATCGCGTTGAAGCCCTCGATGGTGTCCTTGATGGCAACCGTCGAACCCTCGACACCGGTGAACTGCTTGGCAGTGTAGGTGTTCTGGGAGAGGAACTGCTGGATGCGACGAGCACGCGACACAACAATCTTGTCTTCTTCACCGAGTTCGTCGATGCCGAGGATGGCGATGATGTCCTGCAGTTCCTTGTTCTTCTGGAGGATCTGCTTGACGCGAACCGCGGTGTTGTAGTGGTCGTGACCAACGTACTGCGGGTCAAGGATTCGCGACGTGGAGGTCAGCGGATCAATGGCCGGGTACAGACCACGGGAAGCGATTTCACGGGAAAGTTCCGTGGTCGCGTCCAAGTGGGCGAAGGTCGCGGCCGGGGCCGGGTCCGTGTAGTCATCGGCAGGCACGTAAACGGCCTGCATCGAGGTGATCGAGTGACCCTTGGTCGAGGTGATGCGCTCCTGAAGGAGACCCATCTCGTCGGCGAGGTTCGGCTGGTAACCCACTGCCGAAGGCATGCGGCCCAACAGGGTCGACACCTCGGAACCGGCCTGGGTGAAGCGGAAGATGTTGTCAATAAAGAGCAACACGTCCTGCTTCTGCACATCGCGGAAGTACTCCGCCATGGTCAGTGCCGAAAGCGCCACGCGAAGACGCGTTCCTGGCGGCTCATCCATCTGGCCGAACACCAAGGCGGTGTCCTTCAAGACGTTGGCTTCTTCCATTTCGACCCAGAGGTCGTTGCCTTCACGGGTGCGCTCGCCAACACCGGCGAATACCGAGGTACCACCGAAGTTACGTGCAACACGGGTGATCATTTCCTGGATCAGCACGGTCTTGCCAACGCCGGCGCCGCCGAAGAGGCCGATCTTTCCACCCTTGATGTACGGGGTGAGAAGGTCGATCGACTTGATGCCGGTCTCCAGCATTTCGGTCGAGCCTTCGAGGCTCGCGAAGGACGGGGCCTTGCGGTGGATCGGCCAGCGCTCGGTGATCTCGAGTTCCGAAGCCGCAACGTCGAGGGGCTCGCCCAGCACGTTGAAGATGTGTCCCTTGACAACGTCGCCAACAGGCACGGAGATCGGGGCGCCGGAGTCAACCACCGAGGTACCACGGACGAGTCCGTCGGTGGCCTGCAGGGCGATAGCACGAACCATGGAGTCACCGAGGTGCTGGCTGGTTTCGAAGGTGATGGTGGTGGTCTTGCCGTTGAGGGTAATCTCAGCGGAAAGAGCATTGTAAATAGCAGGCAGGGAGTCGGCGGGGAATTCAACGTCGACAACCGGGCCGATAACGCGTGCGATACGACCGATTGCACCGGTCGAGGCAGCGTTACCCTGCTCGTTGAGTTGGGCAGTCATCTCTCTCTCACTTCACTTGTGTAGATGGCGTGGATGTAAGTGTGGGTAGGAAGTTCCCGTTAGCCGTTCAGCGCGTCAGCGCCGGCAACGATTTCGGAGAGTTCCTGGGTAACCTCGGCCTGGCGGGCGTTGTTACGAAGACGCGTGTACTTCTTGATGAGTTCCTTGGCGTTGTCGCCTGCGGACTTCATCGCACGCTGGCGGGCTGCGAGCTCGGAAGCCGCCGCCTGCAACATGGCATTGAAGATGCGTGATTCGATGTACCGCGGAAGCAGTGCGTCAAGCACCTGCTCCGGCTCCGGCTCGTATTCGTAGAGCGGCAGCAGCTCGTCGGCGGGAGTCTCTGACTCCTCCTCGACGACCTCAAGCGGCAGCAAACGAATGACCGTCGGTTCCTGAACGACCATCGACTTGAACTGGGTGAAGACAACGTGGATTTCGTCCACGCCTCCCATTTCAAAATCTTCGGCGAAGTCCTTGAGCAGGGCTTCGCGCAGTTCGCGTGCGGTCGTAAACTCCGGGGCGTCGGTACCACCGGTCCACACCTTCGCGTATTCGCGTCCACGGAAATCGAAGTACGCCTGAGCCTTGCGGCCGACCAGGTAGGTCTTGACGTCCTTGCCTTCTTCATGGAGCAGTTCAACGAGGTGCTCTGCCTGCTTCAAGACGCTGGCGGAGTAGGACCCGGCGAGTCCGCGGTCAGAGGTCATGACCAAGACTGCCGCGCGACGGATTGACTCCGGCTCGGTGGTCAGTGGGTGATCAACCTCGGACTGTGACGCGACGGCAGTAACAGCACGGGTAATCGCATTGGCATATGGCAGCGATGCCGAGACACGCGCGCGTGCCTTGCCAATACGGGAAGAGGCGATCAGTTCCATCGCCTTGAAGATCTTGCCCATCGACGTCGTCGATGCAATCTTCTGGCGGTAGACCCGAATCTGGGCTCCCATGTTTGTCCTTTCCTTATCCCTTTGCAGGGGTTGCCGCACCGCACCTTCTGGTGCGGCAACCCCTAATCAAAGGTGATGTCAGCGCTTTTGCTTGACGATCTTTTCCTGGTCGACGGATCCCTCGGCCAAGGCGTCGAATTCTTCGTTGCCGGCGGCGACAAGCTTGTCGTCGCCTTCACCGAAGAAGCCGGCCTTGAAGTCGGCGATGTTCGACTTGAGCGATTCCACAGTCTCGTCCTCGAGCTTGCCGGTTTCGGCAATCACGGTGAGAACGTTGGTGCGGTGGCGCAGGTGGGCAAGGAACTCGGTCTCGAAACGACGAACGTCTTCAACCGGGACGTCATCAAGGTAGCCCTTGGTGCCGGCCCACACGGAGACAACCTGGTCCTCAACCGGGAACGGTGCGTACTGTCCCTGCTTGAGCAGTTCCATCAGGCGCGCGCCACGGGTCAGCTGCTGCTTCGAAGCGGCATCGAGGTCCGAGGCGAACATGGCGAATGCCTGCATGTCGCGGAACTGTGCCAGCTCGAGCTTCAACGTACCGGCAACCTTCTTCATGGCCTTGATCTGCGCCGAGCCACCAACGCGGGACACCGAGATGCCCACGTCGACTGCCGGACGCTGGTTGGCGTTGAAGAGGTCCGACTGCAGGAAGATCTGGCCGTCGGTGATGGAAATGACGTTGGTCGGAATGAAGGCCGAGACGTCGTTTGCCTTGGTTTCGATGATCGGCAGACCGGTCATCGAGCCTGCTCCGAGCTCGTCGGAGAGCTTTGCACAACGCTCAAGCAAGCGGGAGTGCAGGTAGAACACGTCGCCCGGGTAGGCTTCGCGTCCCGGCGGGCGACGCAGCAACAGCGATACGGCGCGGTAGGCTTCGGCCTGCTTGGACAGATCATCAAAGACGATCAGAACGTGCTTGCCGTCGTACATCCACTGCTGGCCAATGGCCGAGCCGGCGTACGGTGCCAGGTACTTGAAGCCGGCCGGGTCGGAGGCCGGGGAGGCAACAATGGTGGTGTATTCCAGCGCACCATTGGTTTCAAGGGTCTGGCGCACTGCGGCAATGGTCGAAGCCTTCTGACCAATTGCCACGTAGATGCAGCGGACCTGCTTGTTGGTGTCCCCCGAAGCCCAGTTGGCCTTCTGGTTGATGATCGCGTCAACGGCCAGGGCAGTCTTGCCGGTCTGGCGGTCGCCAATGATCAGCTGACGCTGGCCACGGCCGATCGGGATCATCGCGTCGATGGCCTTCATGCCGGTCTGCAGCGGTTCGTGAACCGACTTGCGCTGCGTCACGCCCGGAGCCTGAAGCTCCAGTGCGCGGCGACCGGAGGACGCGATCGGTCCCAGGTCATCGATCGGCTCGCCCAGCGGGTCAACCACTCGGCCGAGGAAGGCGTCGCCAACCGGAACCGAAAGGATCTCGCCGGTGCGCTCTACTCGCTGGCCTTCGGCGATGCCGGTGAAGTCGCCCAAGACGACGACACCGATCTCGCGGGTGTCAAGGTTCTGGGCCAGGCCCAGGGTGCCGTCTTCGAAGCGAAGCAGCTCATTTGCCATGACGGAGGGAAGACCCTCCACCTTGGCGATGCCGTCACTTGCCGTGGTTACGCGGCCGACCTCGGTGCGCTCTGCTTTGCCCGGTTCGTAGGACGCTGCGAACTCATTCAAGGCATTGCGGACGTCGTCGGCGTTGATGGTCAATTCGGCCATCTGCAGTCCCTGCTCTCCTAAGTTGTGATTACCGCGGTCAATCGTTGCGGTAACCGAAATTTGATTCAGTCTATGGTGACTGGCCTGCAAGGCAGGCCCCCCGTGTTGAAGTGGGGGGCTGCCTAGCTTGCCAACTGGCGGCGAAGCTCCGCGACGCGGGTGGCGACGGTTGCGTCAACAACCTCGTCGCCCACCTTGATGCGGATGCCGCCTACTAGTGCCGGGTCGATCTCGACATTGATCTTCAAGTCCCGGCCGTAAAGGTTGTTCAGGCCTGCCTGCAGGCGCGCTGTTTGCACGGCAGTGAGGTCACGGGTGACGCTCACCTGGGCAATCCAGCGGTCCTGGCGTTTAGCCACCAATTCCACGAAGCGCTCCAGAAGTGCGACGGGCTTGAGCCCGCGCGGCGAAGCGACGGCCTGGCGGATCAGCAGTGCAGATGCGTCCGAGGCGTTCGGCACCAGCTTGAGCGCCAGGGCGCCCTTGGCTTCGGCCGTTGCCTTGGAATCATCAAGTGCACGCTGCAGATCATGACTGGACCCAACCACACGGATGAACGCGAAGAGGTCTTCTTCGAGCCTCTCCAGTCCTGCGGAACCGCCCTGACGCTCGGCTACCGCGATGGCGACAGTTGCCGCCACGGTCTCCAGTGCATCGCCAATGTCTCGTGCCGAGCTCCAACGCGAGGTTGCCAGAGACGCGACGGTGGATTCGGCTTCCGCCGAGACCTTACCGTGCAACAGCTGGGCAACAAGCCCTGCCTTGTCCGAGGCCCCGCGGGCCGGATCAGTCAGTGCGCGACGCAGGCCTGCATTGCCATCCAGAACGTCAACCGTCCCAAATAGCTCGGCGGACAATTCCAAGGACGCGTGTGCAAGCTTGGTTTCCAACGACGCCAGCGCCGCGGACAGTGACTCGCTCGATACACCTGCCATTAGTTCGATGCACCTGCGTTCTGCTGGTTTTCCAGGTCTGCCAGGAACTTATCGACCACGCGTGATGCGCGCTCGTCGTTCTCAAGAGCGTCGTCGACGATCTTGCTGGCCAATGAAGTAGCCAGGGTTCCGACCTCGGCACGCAGCGAGGTAACTGCTGCGGTGCGCTCGGCTTCGATCTGGCGGTGGGCCTGCTCGGTAATGCGAGTCGACTCTTCTGCTGCCTTGGTCTTCAGTTCCGCAAGAATCAGGGCACCTTCTTCGCGCGCTTCCTCACGGATGCGGTTGGCTTCGGTGCGTGCTTCCAGCAGCTGTGCCTTGTACTGCTCAAGGGTGGCGTTGGCTTCGGCCTGTGCGGCTTCAGCCTTCTCAAGTCCACCCTCGATGGCCGTGACACGGTCCTGGTAGGACTTCTCGAATGCCGGGGCAATGTACTTGACCACCATGAACAGCAGGACAGCGAAGCCTGCAGCAGTGACAAGAATTTCCCACGGGTTCGGAAGCAGAGGGTTTGCACCCTCACCTGCAGCGAGGATCAATTCGTTGCTGATCATTCTCACTCTTCCTTATCTCTAAAGTTCCAATTGCAATCGCGCCTGCGACAGTGGCAGGGCCACTACGAGGGGAACTAGGCGCCGACGACGAAGGCGAAGACCAAGCCCAGGATGGCGAGAGCTTCTGCAAGGGCGAAGCCCAGCATGGCGATGGGCTGCAGGATGCGCTGAGCTTCCGGCTGGCGAGCTACACCGTTGATGTAGGCAGCGAAGATCATGCCCACGCCGATGGCCGAACCGATTGCAGCCAGGCCGTAGCCGATCATGTTGAGGGAGCCGTGGAGTTCCATTTCGTTCCTTTCAAGATACCGACACTTTGTCGGCAGGTTGTGAGGTCATTCCCTGATGAAGGGGAAAACTTTGTTTGTTTGGTGCGAGCCCGAATTAGTGGGCGTCTGCATCCAGGGCACCCTGGATGTAGATGGCGGTCAGCAGGGTGAAGACAAATGCCTGCAGGACCATGATCAGGAGTTCGAGGAAGTACATCGCAACGGAGCCGACGATGACCAGGACGCCAACGGCGTTCAGGGCCAGCGACTCCTGGACCATGATCAGGTGGCGAGCGCCGGTGGCGGCAAGCATCACGATCATGTGGCCTGCGAGCATGGTTGCCATCAAACGCAAGGAGTGGGTCAGCGGACGGACGATGAAGTTGGAAATGATTTCCAACGGCACCATCAGCGGCATGATCCAGCCCGGGACCCCCGAGGGAACGACGGCCAGCTTGAAGTAGCGGATGCCGTGGTTCTTCACGCCGACGGCAATCCAGGTGCCGTAGATGATGATGGCCATGGCGTAAGCCGCGCCGGCGTGGGAGAACGAGGGAAGCTGAAGGAACGGGATTGCTCCGAAGAGGTTGTTCAGCAGGATGAAGAAGAAGGTCGCAAAGAGCAGCGGCACCCACTGGGCGAAGTTCTTCTCGCCAATGATGTCGCGGCCCACGCTGTTACGGACGAAGCCGTAGGCGCTTTCGGCCAGGAACTGTGCCTTGCCTGGTACCAGCTTCGGATTCTTGATGGCCGACTTGAAGAACCACACGATCAAGATGATCGAGAGGATGATCATGACCATCTGCTTGCCGAAACCGGTCCCGTACTCGGCTAACCATGGCAGCACCTCGGGAAGGTGGGTGTCGGAAATCGACGGCGGGACATAGGGTTCAGTGGCCGTCGGAAGCGCAAACGCGGTCAACGCGCTGTCCTCTCTGCAGTTTCGGTCGTGGGGCAAAATCGGTGATTCGGCGCAAGGCACCGCACACCGTGTGAAGTTCTAGTGGTCGATCTCATCGCTGCGTGGAAACCCGCGGCGTCGATGCCGCAGATGGTGGCGAGCCAGAAACAATCCGGCGGTGGCGCCTAAGAGCGCCCCGAGGAAAACTATCCAGCGGGTGTCCAGCAAAAGATCCAGGCCCCAGCCTATCAAACCCCACGCGATCAGCCCGCCAACAATGTAGTTGACGTACTCGCGGACGGGGGCCTGACTTGGTGCTTGGCCGGGGTCCATCTCAGGGTTTTCCATGTTTGCCTCCATCGGATGGAAACTGCGATGGAGCGTCCTGGTTGAAAATGGGAAGCCTCGCCCGGGAAAAGGCGCGAATCTCTCCGACCTGCCACAGCACCAGGGAACCAATGGCCCCCCACATGAAGTAGGGCGCAAGCACCCATTCGGGCAGTCCGGAAAAAAGCACCAGGAAACCCATGCCAAGGATCTTGATGAAATACATGAACAGGAAGGCCGGCAGCGCCCAACTGGCGCGATGCCGCCCTGCCCATTCGGCAACGAGCAGGCTGATGCCGAAGAAAACAACGATCAGGGCGCATCCGAATGCCAGCGAACCGGCCGCTTGCGCGCCCAGGATCGGCCAAGCGACGATGGACGCAACGGCGCCGACACCAACGGTGTAGGAAACGCACGTCTTGAGGATGCCCAACCACGGGGAACGCGGAGCCGACGATGCAACCAGCGCACCGCTCGGTTTGGAACCGCGTCCCGACTTGATCATGTTTGTCCAGTTCCCTTGTTGCAGCAGCACCGCTGGTGGGCCCTGCATGACATGGAGGCTTGATGGGGGGTATGTTCCTCCGTGAAGAGGCAACTTGAATTCTACACGAGATAGAACGGGGCTCCGACCCGCCGATGGGCCCGGCGCTACAGGGAAAGCGGGGCCTACTTGGCGCCGGGCAAGCCGAGCTTGCCGTGCGCCCGCTTGAGCATCGGCATCCAGGTGACAAACGTCACGAAAATGAACGCCGCAACATAAAGGGGAATTGCGATTCGTCTGTCGCTCAGTGAAATCACCACGACGCCGGAGGCAACCAGCGCCGCCCATAGGTAGAGGATCAGGACCACGGCGCGGGGGCTGTGCCCCAGGTCCACCAGGCGGTGGTGGATGTGCCCGCGGTCGGCACTGAAGGGTGATCTGCGCTTGGCCGTCCGCCTGATGACGGATAGCAACAGGTCCAGGTACGGCAGCACGATCACGGCGACCGGCAGGATCACCGGCATGAAGGCGGGGACGTTGCGGAAGCGGAAGGCATCCTGCCCCAGCACGTCCCCGGTAACGGCAAGGGTGGCCACCGCAAAAAGCAGCCCGATGGCCAGCACTCCGGTCTCCCCCATGAAGATGGAAGCCGGTTGGAAGTTGTGCGGAAGGAAGCCCAGCGTCGCCCCCAGCAGCACCGCACACAGCAGCGCCGAGAGGTTGGCGTAGTCCTCCGCGCTGACGCGCGTGGCCAGCAAGTAGCTGTAGACAAAGAAGGTTGCCGCCCCGATGGCCGAGATCCCCGCGGCGAGGCCGTCCAACCCGTCGACGAAGTTGATCGCGTTCATCGTGCCCACGATGACCAGCACCGTGACGAAGACCTGAAGGGCGGGGGAATCGATGTGCAGCGACCCGACGGGCAGGGCCTTGAGCAGGATCCCGTGCTGGACGATCACCAGGCCCACGGCGACCTGTCCGATGAGCTTGGCCCACCAACGCAGGTCGATCAGGTCATCGAGCACCCCCATGACCAGGATGATGGCCAAGGCGATCAGCACTCCCTGGATGGGCTCGGGGGACCTGAAGATGCCGGAGAAGAACGACATCTGCTGGGCCACCGAGATTCCCAGGTACAGCGCCCCCACGATGGCAACCCCACCCAGCTTGGGGGTGGGCTTGTGGTGGAAGTCGCGGTCACGCACCGGGAGCTGGGGCATGAATCGCACACCCAGGACCCGGAGCACCGGAGTGAGGAGATACGAGGTCATGAACGTGATCCCGATCAGGAGCAAATAGCTTCTCATGGTGTCCGGGCGGACTCCCCTGCGGCGTCCCCGCTTTCGGTGCCGCCGCGATTCTGTGTTTCAACGGGAGTGGCCCCCGGCGCGGTGCCGGACTTGGCATCCGAGTCCGTGGTGGCAGGGCCTGACGCGATGTCGATGTCGGCGTCGGCGTCGGCATCGGCATCGGTGTCGGTGTCGGTGTCGGTGTCGGCATTGTCGCTGCTGGCGTCGGACAACAAGGAATCATCGTTTGCGGGCAGGGCATCCGCTGCAGCGTCGTTCACATCGGCTTCGGGTTGCTCGGACCCCGCACCGGATTCATCGGATGACGGCGCGGCGTCCCCTGTCAGGGCCGGGTCCGGTTGACCGTCGGTGTCCAGAAGGTCGGGAACCACCACGCGCAGCGCCTCAACGGAGATCGCACCGGCGCGCACCACGCGGGGCGGGGTGAGGGTGCAGTCGATGATGGTGGAGCTCAAGGCTTCACCGGCGATCGGGCGGTCCCCGGCCTCCAGGTACACCTCGACGGTCTCGCCGAGCTGACCGAAGGCGGCCTCGGCGGTGGCCGCGGCGGGGCGACCGGTGCGGTTCGCCGAGGAGACGGCCAGCGGGCCGGTGCTGCGCAGCAGCTGGCGGGCCACCTCGTCGTCGGGCATCCGAAGGGCCACGGTGCCCCGGGTCTCCCCCAGGTCCCAGGTCAGTGACGGCTGGGCGTGAAGTATCAGGGTCAGCGCGCCGGGCCAAAATTCCGCTGCCAAGTCCCGGGCGAAGGCCGGGATGTCGATGGCCAGGCCGTCCATCGTGGCTGCCTGGGGGATCAGCACCGGGGGCGGCATGTTCCGTCCCCGGCCCTTGGCGGCCAGCAGGGTCGCCACGGCCTGGGCGGAAAAGGCGTCGGCGGCAATGCCGTAGACGGTGTCTGTGGGCATCACGATGCATCGGTTTTGGGCCAATGCGTCGCGTGCGGCCTCGAGACCAGCCTCCAGTTGCTGGCTGTCGCGGGCATCAAAACGTGAAGTCACGTGATTCATTCTTCCATGTTTCGTGGGTTTTCAGCGGCGGATGCCGCTCGTGGCACGGTCTCGTCCGGTCAGGTCACGGTGGGTCGCCACCCGCTCCCAGTGCCCGGAGGCGGCAAACATCGCCGCCATGCCAGCGGCCTGGACCTCGGCGTGTTCCATGACGAAGAAGCCCCCGGGGTGCAACAACCGTGCGGCGGAGGCCTCGGCGGCGCGGGGCAGGACCATGCCGTCCTCCCCTCCCCCGTACAGCGCCATGTGCGGGTCGTGGTCCCGGGCCTCGGGTTCGCGCGGCAGCGCGTTGGCGGGGATGTAGGGCGGGTTGGAGACGACCACGTCGCAGCTCCCGTTGAGCTCGGCAAACGCGTGGGTCAGGTCCCCCTGCACCAGGTTGACGCCCAGCGGCGCCAGGTTGCGCTGCGCGTAGGGGAACGCGTCGTCGGAAAGCTCCACCGCGTGGACCCGTGCCCCTGGCACTTCGTGCGCCAGCGAGCCGGCGATCGCGCCGGATCCGGTGCCCAGGTCGACCATCAGCGGGTGCTCCATGCCGCGGGCGGCGTCGATGGCCAATTGCACCACCGACTCGGTCTCGGGCCGCGGCACGAACACGCCGGGGCCCACAAAAAGGTCCAGGTACCGGAAGTGGGCGACGCCGGTGAGGTGTTGCAGCGGCACGCGGGTGGCGCGCCTGGCCACCAGTTGCTCGAAGCTTGCAGCAGCGGCGGGGGTGAAGCTCTCCCCCATCATCGACATCGAGGCGAGCCGCCCGCGGCCCACGTCCAGCACGTGGGCCGCCAGCAGCTCGGCATCGACCCGCGGGGAGGGCACCCCGGCGGATTCGAGGACTGCCGCGGCATCGCCGAGCACCTGTGCCAGCGGCCTGCCGCTTCCCGATTCGCTCACCTGCGTCCTAGCCCTGGTCTCCGCCGATGGCGTCCAGGCGCTGCTGTTCATCCATCTCGATGCAGGAGTTGATCAGCGGGTCCAGCTCGCCGTTCATCACGTGGTCAAGGTTGTAGGCCTTGTAGCCGGTGCGGTGGTCGGCGATCCGGTTTTCCGGGTAGTTGTAGGTGCGGATGCGCTCGGAGCGGTCCATGGTGCGCACCTGCGACTTGCGGATGTCGGAGTTCTCCGCGTCGATGATGGCCTGCTGGTGGGCCAGCAGCCGCGAACGCAGCACGCGCATGGCTGCCTCGCGGTTCTGGATCTGCGACTTCTCGTTCTGCATGGCCACCACGATGCCGGTGGGCAGGTGGGTCAGGCGCACCGCGGAGTCGGTGGTGTTCACCGACTGGCCGCCGGGGCCCGAGGAACGGTAGACATCGACCTTCAGGTCGTTCGGGTGGATGTCGACCTCTTCGGGCTCGTCGACCTCGGGCAGGATCAGCACGCCGGCCGCCGAGGTGTGGATGCGTCCCTGGGACTCGGTCTGCGGCACGCGCTGCACGCGGTGCACCCCGCCCTCGAACTTCAGGTGCGCGTAGACGCCTTCGGCGGGGTCGTTGGACTTGCCCTTGATGGCCATCTGGGCGTCCTTGTAGCCGCCGAGGTCGGACTCGTTGAACGAGATCAGCTCGGTCTTCCAGCCCTTGGTCTCCGCGTAGCGGGTGTACATGCGCAGCAGGTCGGCTGCGAAGAGGGCCGCCTCGTCGCCGCCTTCCCCGCCCTTGACCTCGAGGATCACGTCGCGCGCGTCGTTGGGGTCGCGCGGGATCAGCAGGCGGCGCAACTTTTCCTCAAGCACGGGCAGTTTAGTGTTCAGCTCTTCGACCTCGGCGGCGAAGTCGGGGTCCTCGTCGGCCATTTCCCGGGCCGTCTCGAGGTCCTCGGTGGCCTGCTTCCAGCGCCGGTGCGCCTCGACAATGCCGTTGAGCTCGGCGGAACGGCGGCCGAGCTTGCGGGCCAGGGCCTGGTCTTGGTAAACGGCGGGGTCCGAGAGCCGGGCCTGGAGGGCTGCGTGCTCATCGAGTAGGCCCTGTACGGACTCAAACATGTTTTCAGCTTCTTTCACTACGACTGGTTCCCAGTGTAGGGAACGAAAAGGAATCTGGTGTTAACGACCAACGCCCAGCCTCACCGAGCCCGGGGTGTCCGGGCACGGTGAAACTGGGCGCATGGGCAGCTAGGCGTCGTTCTTGGAACCCAGCGTGGTCTTGTTGATGAGCATCAGGAACTCGGCGTTGGAGGAGGTCTCGCGGATCTTGCCCGTGAGGGTCTCCAGGGCCTGCTGGGTGTCCAGGCCCGAGAGCACGCGGCGCAGGCGCCACATGATGCGCACCTCATCCGGCGACAGCAGCTTCTCCTCGCGGCGGGTACCCGACGCGTTGACGTCGACGGCCGGGAAGATGCGCTTGTCCGCCAGCTGGCGGCTCAGGCGCAGCTCCATGTTGCCGGTGCCCTTGAACTCCTCGAAGATGACCTCGTCCATCTTGGACCCGGTCTCCACCAGCGCGGTGGCCAGGATCGTCAGCGAGCCGCCGTTTTCGATGTTGCGGGCAGCACCGAAGAAGCGCTTGGGCGGGTACAGCGCCGAGGAATCGACACCGCCGGAGAGGATGCGGCCCGAGGCCGGGGCCGCCAGGTTGTAGGCGCGGCCCAGTCGGGTCATCGAGTCCAGCAGGACCACGACGTCCATGCCCATTTCCACCAGGCGCTTGGCACGCTCGATGGCGAGCTCGGCCACGGTGGTGTGGTCGTCGGCCGGGCGGTCGAAGGTCGAGGCAATGACCTCGCCCTTGACGGTGCGCTGCATGTCGGTGACTTCTTCGGGACGCTCGTCAACCAGCACCATCATGAGGTGGACCTCTGGGTTGTTGATGGTGATGGCGTTCGCGATGGACTGCAGGATCAGGGTCTTGCCGGCCTTGGGCGGCGAGACGATCAGGCCGCGCTGGCCCTTGCCGATCGGGGCAACAAGGTCGATGACGCGGGGGCCGATGAGCTTCTGGTCGGTCTCCAGGCGCAGGCGCTCGGTCGGGTACAGCGGGACCAGCTTGGAGAAGTCAACGCGGTTGGAATTCTCCTCCGGGGTCTTGCCGTTGATCGCCGTCAGCTTCACCAGGGCGTTGAACTTGGCGCGCGAGGAGGCGTTCTCGTTTTCGCGGGGGGCGCGGATGGCGCCGACCACGGCATCGCCCTTGCGCAGGTTGTACTTCTTGACCTGGTTGAGGGTGACGTAGACGTCCGACGGGCCGGCGAGGTAGCCGGAAGTGCGGATGAACGCGTAGTTGTCCAGCACGTCCAGGATGCCGGCTACCGGCAGCAGCACGTCCGAGTCGCTGAACTCGGTGTCATCCACGTCCGGCTGGTTGCGGTTGCGGCCGCGGCGGTTGTTCCGGTCGTTGCGGTCGTTGCGGTCATTGCGGTCATTGCCGCGATCCTGGCGGTCGCCGCGTTCGTTGCGGTCGCGGTTGCGCTCGCGGTTGCGCTCATTGCGTTCGCGGTTGCGCTCGCGGCGGTTGGCCGAGCGCTCCTCGGAGCTTTCGCGGCGGTCCTCGCTGCGGTCGTTCGACTTGCCGTCGTTGGAACGCGAGTCGCCGGACTTGGCCTCGACCTGCTTGTCCTCCTGGGCCTCGGCGGGCTCGGTGGACTCGGCGGAGTCGGTGTTGGCGTTGTTTTCGCGGCGGTTGCGGTTGCGGTCCCGGCGGTTGCGGTTCCGTTCGCTGCGCTCGTTGCGGTCGCCGCGGTCGCCGCGGGACTCGTTGGCGTCCTGGGCCGACTCGGTGGAATCGGCGGGTGCCGGCTCGGCAGCGGCAGCGGGTGCCGTTTCGGCCGAGGCCTCGGCGGTGCCGGTGGACTCGGCGCGGCGGTTGCGGGTGTTGCGGCGCGGTGCGCGCTCCTCGGTCGCCGGCGACTCGGCTGCGGCCGGGGCGGCGTCGGCCTTCGGCTCGGCGGCGGGCGCCTCGGCGGCCGGGGCAACGGTTCCACTGGAATCGGCGCGGCGGTTGCGGGTGCGGCGGGTGGCGGGCTGCTCGGCCTTGGCCTCGGCTGCTGCCGGTGCGGCGTCGGCCTTCGGCTCGGCGGCGGCCGGGGCCTCCGCCTGCTTCGCAGCGTCCTTGGCGGCGCCGCGGGCCGGGGCCTTGGCGGCCGACTTGGCCGGTGCTTTCTCCGCCTTGGCGGGGGCCTCGGTCTTGGCGTCGGCCTTGGGCTCCGCCTTGGCCTTGGCGTCGCGGTCGGCCACGGAGCCGCCACGCTGGTGGTTTGAGATCGCGGTGACAAGATCGTTCTTGCGCATCCGCGAACCGCCGGTGATGCCCAGCTGGGACGCTAGCACCTGCAATTGTGCAAGTTTCAGGCCGGCGAGTCCGCCGCCCTTGGATGCGTTGTTTTCTTCCACGCCTGCAGTAAGGCTGGTGGTTTCGGTCACGAAGGTTCCTTCCCCCTCGTCGGGCGGATCCCGTCAGAGAGACCCGCAACGTTTGACTAGCCCCGTTCCCGCGTCAGATGCGGGAAAAGGTTCGGCCGTGCACCGCCAAGTGGAACGAGGCGGATGCTTCGGTCGATCGTGAGACACACCAAGGGATCTAGTCACCAACATGGTTGACGGTTTCAATCGGATGGTGTGGGTGTGCCTGCTCGCCCAGCGAAAATGGTTTGTGATGATCGAATTCCCCAAGATCCGCCCGCCGTGGCGGGGGAAGGAATTGATGGCTGCACGAAACGCGACGAATCATCCATCGAAATACGGACAACTCTTTTCAGGCGGGTGCTAGAGCACTTCTACTCTAACACCCGTTGGGGGTACTGACTCAATCCGGACACGCCACTTTGTTTCGGCGTGGCGTGCCGCGTAACCGGAAATCGCGGCGGCGGCCGCCTCGGCACCGTCCTGGCCATTACTCAGGACCAACACCGTGGGACCGGCCCCGGAGACCACGGCTGCATGTCCCGCGGCGCGAAGGTACCCGATGAGGCCGGCGCTCTGTTCCATGGCAGGGGCGCGGAAGCCCTGGTGCAGGAAGTCCTCCGTGCCGACCATCAACGCTGCCGGCTCGTGGGCCAAGGCGTGGATGAGCAGGCCCACCCGTCCCCCGTTGGCCGCTGCGAGGGCGTGCGGCACGGTTTCCGGAAGCAGGCCGCGGGCAGCGGCGGTGGACAGCTCGATGTCGGGGATGGCAATGACCGGGACAATGTCCGAATGCAGCACCCCCTGCAGCGTGCCGAATCCGGCATCGGTGGTCCAGGACAGCGTCAACCCGCCGTACACGGCCGGGGCGACGTTGTCAGGGTGCCCCTCCCAGCGCGAGGCGGCCTGGAAGATTTCCTCGGCGCCCGATTGGGCGTCGGCGGGAAGCAACGCGTTGGCCGCTGCCAGCGCGCTGACCATGGCCGCGGCGCTGGAACCCATGCCGCGGCCGTGCGGGATGTTGTTCGTCGCCTCGATGCGCAGGCCGCAGGGCTCGAAGCCCAGTTCCGCCCAGCGCTCCAGGATCGTCTTGGCGATCAGGTGCGTCTCGTCGGTGGGTAGCGTTTCGGCGCCCTCCCCGGTGATGGACACGCTGACGCCTGACTCTGCCTGCGTGTGCACCACCAGGGTGTCGCACACCGACAGGGCCAGGCCCAGCACGTCGAAGCCGGGCCCCAGGTTCGCGCTCGTGGCCGGCACGTGCACGGCGATGGATTGTCCGGCTTGGATCTGCGGCATCAGGCGTTGGTCCCCTTTGTATCCGGTGCCGGGGCTAGGCCAGGCCGAGGGCCGAGGCCACCGAAACGACGTCGAACTCGACCTTGGTCGGGGTGACAGGCGATCCATCCTCGGTCTTCAGGGCCCAGTCGGGGTCCTTCAGTCCGTGGCCGGTGACCGTGATGACGATCTTCTTGCCGGCCGGCACGTTGCCGGCGGCGTGGTGCTTGATGATGCCCGCAACGCCGGCTGCGGAGCCCGGCTCCACGAAGACGCCCTCACGGGAAGAAAGCCAGCGGTGCGCGGCCAGGATCTCCGCGTCGGTCACCGAGTCGATGATTCCGCCCGATTCGTCGCGGGCCTCTTCGGCCTGCTTCCAGGAGGCGGGGTTGCCGATGCGGATGGCCGTGGCGATGGTGTCCGGTTCGGTGACCGGGTGGCCCAGCACGATGGGTGCGGCGCCGGCTGCCTGGAAGCCCCACATGATCGGGGTCTTGGTGGACACCGGTGCCAGGGTGTCACCTGCCTGGGTGGTGTACTCGGAGGAGTACTCCTTGTAGCCCTTCCAGTAGGCGGTGATGTTCCCGGCGTTGCCCACCGGAAGCACGTGGTAGTCGGGGGCGTCGCCAAGGTAGTCGACGACCTCGAAGGCACCGGTCTTCTGGCCCTCGATGCGCGCGGGGTTCACCGAGTTCACCAGGAACACCGGGTAGTTCTCGCTGAGCTTGCGGGCGACCTCGAGGCAGTTGTCGAAGTTGCCGTCGACCTGCAGCAGCTCGGCGCCGTGCGCGATGGCCTGGGAGAGCTTGCCCATGGAGATCTTGCCGTCCGGGACCAGCACCGCGCACTTGAGCCCGGCCTGGGTGGCGTAGGCAGCGGCGGAGGCGGAGGTGTTGCCGGTGGATGCGCAGACAACTGCCTTGGCGCCGGCGGCGACCGCTGCGGTCATCGCCATGGTCATCCCGCGGTCCTTGAAGGAGCCGGTCGGGTTCATGCCCTCGACCTTGAGGTACACCTCGGAGCCCGTGAGCTCGCTCAGTGCCGGGGCGAACACCAGGGGTGTACCGCCCTCGCCCAAGGTGATGACCTTGGTGTTTTCGTCGACGGGCAGGCGTTCGGCATATTCGCGGATGACTCCGCGCCACTGGTGGGCCACTTAGTTTCCTTCAACTCGCAGGACAGAGGTTACTTCTTGGACGGCATCCAAATCGGCGACGGCGGCCACGACGGCGGCCAGCGAGGACTCGGTGGAGCGGTGGGTCACGATGCGCAGCTCGGCGGACCCTCCGTGGTTTTCTTCGATGATCGACTGGCGCAGCGCCTCGATGGAGACGGTGTTCTCGGCGAAGATCGCGGCGATGGCTGCAAGCACGCCCGGCTCGTCCGAGACTCGCAGGCCGATCCAGTAGCTGGTCGAGATCTCGTCGAACGCGAGCGCCTTGACCGATTGCTGTGCGGCGATGGCCGGCAGCGGACCGCCGGAGACCACGCGTCTGGCCACCGAAACGGTGTCGCCCATGACGGCAGAGGCGGTAGGTGCCCCGCCTGCGCCGGCGCCGTAGAACATCAGCTCGCCGGCGTTTTCCGCCTCGACGAAAACGGCGTTGAAGGCGCCGTGGACGGCGGCCAGCGGGTGGGTGCGGCGCAGCAGCGTCGGGTGCACGCGCACGCCGATGCCGTCCTGGGTGCGTTCGGCGATGGCCAGCAGCTTGATGACCATGCCGGCCTCCTTGGCGGCGGCGACGTCGGTGGCGGTGATCTTGGTGATCCCCTCGCAGTGCACGTCGGCGTAGGCAAAGTCGGTGTGGAAGGCCAGGGAGGCGAGGATCGCTGCCTTCGCGGCGGCGTCGTGCCCTGCCACGTCGGCGGTCGGGTCGGCCTCGGCATAGCCCAGGGCCTGGGCCTCGGCGAGCACGTCGTCGAACTGGGCACCGGTGGTGTCCATCGCGTCGAGGATGAAGTTGGTGGTGCCGTTGACAATGCCCATGATCTTGTTGATCCGGTCCCCGGAGAGGGAATCGGAGATCGGGCGCAGGATCGGAATGGCCCCGCCGACGGCTGCCTCGTAGCGCAGCTGGGCGCCGGACTCGAAGGCCAGCGCGTTGAGTTCGGCGCCTTGGGCAGCGAGCAGCGCCTTGTTGCCGGTGACGACCGAGGCACCGCGGGCCAGCGCCCGGCGAATCAGTTCACCGGCCGGTTCCAGGCCGCCAAGCAGCTCGATGACGATGTCGGCGTCGTCGATCAGCGCGGCTGCGTCGGTGGTCAACAACTCCGCGGGAATCGCCGCGTCGCGCTTGGTCTCGAGGCTGCGCACGGCGATGCCGGCGAGTTCAAGCTTGGCGCCGGCACGGTCGGCCAGCACATCGGAATGGTCCAAGAGGATGCGTGCCACCTGGGACCCGACATTGCCGCAGCCAAGCAGGGCCACCTTCAGTGTTTTCACGTGTATTTCTATGCTCCCAAATCGCGGGCCAACAGATCGGCTTCGGTTTCCCTGCGGATGATGGCGCGGACCGCGCCATTGCGCACTGCAACCACGCCCGGGCGACCCAGGTAGTTGTAGTTGCTCGACAGTGCCCAGCAATAGGCACCGGTTCCCGGAACGGCCAAAAGGTCGCCGGCGGCGACATCCTCGGGCAGGTAAACGTCCCGTACGACTATGTCACCGGACTCGCAATGTTTCCCAACCACACGTGAAATAATCGGTTCACTTTCCGTCACACGCGAGGCCAGCACCGCGGTGTAGTCGGCGTCGTAAAGCACCGGGCGGGCGTTGTCGCTCATCCCGCCGTCCACCGACACGTAGCGGCGGGGCACCAGGGTGCCGTCTTCGGTCTCGACCTGGACGCTCTTGCGCACCCCTGCCTCGTAGAGGGTGAAAGTGGAGGGACCGGCGATGGCGCGGCCCGGCTCGATGGATATCCGCGGGACCTTCAGTCCCAGTTCGGCAGCCGTGCTGCCCACGACCTCTGCCATGGCGGCAGCCAGTACCGCCGGTTCACGCGGGGTGTCGACCTCGGTGTAGGCGATGCCGTAGCCGCCGCCCAAATCCAACTCGGGCAGCTCGACGCCGTGGTCCTTCCTGACCTGTGCCAGGAAGCCAAGCATCTTCTGCGCCGCCAGCGCGAAACCCTCGGCCTCGAAGATCTGCGAGCCGATGTGCGCGTGCAGGCCCAGCAGGCTCAGCTCAGGGTGTCCCAGCGCGAAGGCGACCGCGGCTGCAGCGGGGGAAGCGTCCTTGCCCACCGGGATCATCGACAGGCCGAACTTCTGGTCCTCGTGCGCGGTGGCTATGAACTCATGGGTGCTGGCGTGCACGCCGGGGGTCAGGCGCAGCATCACGTTGGCGCGCTTGCCGGTCTCTCGAGCCAACAGTGCCACGCGCTCGAGCTCGTCCAGCGAGTCGATGACGATGCGGCCCAGGTCGGCCTCCAGCGCGGTGCGAATCTCGGCGACCGACTTGTTGTTCCCGTGCAGCGAAAGGTTGGCGGCCGGCACCCCGGCGACGCGGGCCACGGCCATTTCACCGCCGGAGCAGGTGTCCAGGCGCAGGCCCTCGGCGGTGACCCAGCGGGCCACCTCGGTGCTCAGGAACGCCTTGCCGGCGTAATAGACATCGACGCCGCCGCAGAGGTCCGCGAACGCGGCGTCGAAGGCCTGCTTGAAGCCGGCGGCGCGGGCACGGAAGTCATCTTCGTCCAGCACGAACAGCGGGGTGCCGAATTCCTTGGCCAGGTCGCTGACCAGCAGGTCCTGCACGGCGAGTTCGCCGCTTTCGGAGCGGGCGACGCCGGCGGCCCATTCGACTGCGCGCAGCGCATTGACATCGGCGGGCAGGGAAAGCCAGGTCGGGGCAAGTGGTGAAGAGGTCATGGTTCCTTACATCTTTTCCGGGGCCGAGACGCCCAGCAGTCCCAGGCCGTTGGCCAGGACCTGGGTGGTGGCGTCATTGAGCCAAAGGCGGGTGCGGTGGATGGGCTCGACGGCGCCGTCGCCGACGGGGGTCACGCGGCAGGCCGCGTACCAGGAGTGGTATGCGCCGGCGAGCAGCTCGACGTGGCGGGCCACGCGGTGCGGTTCGCGGTGGGTTGCTGCCTGGGCGACAACCGACGGGAACTGGCCCAGGGCCGCGAGCAGATCGTTCTCGGTCTCATGCACGAGCAGCGTCGCATCGAAGTCGGTGCGCGTCACGCCCTTCTCCACCGCGTTGCGCGAGGCCGCGCGGGAGCGGGCGTGGGCGTACTGGACGTAGAACACCGGGTTGTCGTTGGTGTTCTTCTTCAGCTGCTCCGGGTCGATGGTCATCGGCGAATCGGCCGGGTAGCGGCCCAGCGAGTATCGCAGCGCATCGGCGCCGAGCCAGTCGATGAGGTCGCGCAGCTCGATGATGTTGCCGGCGCGCTTGGACAGGCGGGCACCGTTGACCGAGATCAGCTGGCCGATCAGCACTTCGATGTTGACCTTGGGATCGTCACCGGCCGCGGCCGCGATGGCCTTGAGGCGGTTGACGTAGCCGTGGTGGTCGGCGCCGAGCAGGTAGATCTTCTCGGTGAATCCGCGGTCCTTCTTCGACAGGTAATAGGCGGCGTCGGCGGCGAAGTACGTGGGCTCGCCGTTGGCACGGATCAGCACACGGTCCTTGTCGTCGCCGAAGTCCGTGGTGCGCAGCCACACGGCGCCGTCGGTGTCGTCGATGTGGCCCTGTTCGCGCAGGCGCGCCACGGCATCCTCGACGGCACCCTTGGCGTGCAGCTCCTGCTCGGAGAAGAAGACGTCGAACTCGACGCCGAAGTCGTTCAGGGTCTCCTTGATGTCGGCCATCTGCGCCACGTAGGCGGCATGGCGGACGATCGGCAGCGCGGCTTCCTGGGTGAGCGAGCGGATGTCCGGGTGCACCTTGGCCACGGCATCGGCCAGCTCCTTGATGTAGGCACCGGGATAGCCGCCCTCCGGAACCGGCAGGCCATGCAGGCGGTTGTAGACCGAAAGGGCAAAGATGTTCATCTGGTTGCCGGCGTCGTTGATGTAGTACTCGGACGTGACGGTGGCGCCGCTGGCCTTGAGCACGCGGGCGATCGAGTCGCCCAGGGCTGCCCAGCGGGTGTGGCCGATGTGCAGCGGTCCGGTGGGGTTCGCCGAGACGAACTCCATGTTGATCTCGTGGCCCACCAGCGCATCGTTCTTGCCGTACTCGGTGCCCGCCTCGACGATGGCCTTGGCCAGTCCCCCGGCGGCACCTGCCTCGAGGGTGATGTTCAGGAAGCCCGGTCCGGCGATCTCGACGCCGGCAACTCCGGCCGATTCCGCCAGGCGGGTGGCCAGGACCTGGGCGAAGTCGCGCGGGTTCATCCCCGCCTTTTTGCCCAGCTGCAGGGCGATGTTGGTGGCCCAGTCCCCGTGCTCGCGACTCTTCGGTCGCTCCACTCGCACATTCTCGGGCACGTCGACGGAAATCTGGCCGGCGTCGACTGCGTCGCGGAGGCAAGCGGAAATGGCTGTGGAGAGTTCTTCAGGAGTCACCACTCAAGGATAACCGGGGGCACGGGCCCCATTGGACGATGTGACGGCGCGACGTCGCACACATCAGATGCGTATTTGGGCGCCTCCCGGCAGCGGCGAAAGCCCAATTTGTCATTCACCGCTTCACACCTGCTAAGCTCGTCTACGTTCCCAGCCGGAAAATGCTTCAGAAACCATGAAATTGGTTGTTGATTTCCGGCAACGCCCTCGTAGCTCAGGGGATAGAGCGTCCGCCTCCGGAGCGGAAGGTCGAAGGTTCGAATCCTTTCGAGGGCACCAAAGCAAGAGTCGCTGTTTCCCGGTTTCACCGGGAGATGGCGACTTTTTTGTTGTTTCTGAAACCACGGCGCCAGGCCTGCACGTTTGGGCCGATGCGAAATCCTGGCTGGCGCTGTCTGCTGGGACTGGCTCCTCACGCGTTCACGCTGCGAAGCACGCGTACGGCATCCGATGCGCCGCCAGGCACTCAACACCCCCCTCCCGGCCGCCCGGCCATCCTGTTTCCGGGACCACATGCACGCGGAATCGAACGGCTTCCAAAGTTCTTGAAAGTTTTTTCGCTCACCTGTCGATATCGGTGGCTCCCGTTCGATGTAATGAGTGAAGGACGTAATTGCGCGCCTTCCCGAATCCAAGGAGAACACCATGAAATTCATGCTGATCATGCGCTCGACCCAGGCCGCCAAGGAAGCCTACGAGAAGGCGGACTTCAACGAGATCATCAATGCCATGGGCGCCTACAACGAATCCCTGATCAAGGCAGGCGTGCTGCTGGCCGGAGAGGGGCTTTCCGATGACCTCAGCGAGGCCTTCGTCGTCGACTTCTCGGAGGAAACCCCGATCGTCACCGACGGCCCCTATGGGGAAGTCCACGAGCTGTTTAACGGCTTCTGGATCCTCCAGGTCTCCAGCAAGGAGGAAGCCGTGGAGTGGGCCAGCCGGGCGCCACTGGGCGCCGGCGCCAAGCTCGAGGTCCGCCGCGTCACCGACATGTCGGATTTCGAGGACTTTGCCGACAACGAATACCTCAAGAAGGAAGAGGTCTGGCGCGAGGAACTCGGACAGCCGTAAACCCGAAGCCCAGGCCACCCCCGGAAGGCAGGCATGGCAGACACCCTACGCACCCTTGACGCGCTCTGGCGCATCGAGGGTGCGCGCATTGTCGCAACCTTGGCCAAGATGACAGGCGACCTTGGCCAGGCGGAGGACCTCGCCCAGGAAGCACTGGTTGATGCGCTCGCGCAATGGCCGAAGGAGGGCATCCCGGCGAATGCGGCCGCGTGGATCACCGCGGTGGCCAGGCGAAAGGCCATCGATGCGTGGCGCCGGACGACCAGGCTCGATGAACGCCAGCGGGAGTTGGCCCGGAACCTCCGGGAATCGACCGAGCAAGCTTGGGAGCCCATCGACGACGACGTGTTGCGTCTGGTCTTCACCGCCTGCCATCCGGTGCTGTCCCGTGAGGCTCAGGTCGCGCTGACACTTCGCGTCGTAGGCGGGCTGCGGACCGAGGAAATTGCCCGGATGATGCTGGTGCCCGTGGCCACCGTGCAGCAACGGATCGTGCGTGCCAAAAAGACGCTCGCCGCGGCCAAAATACCGTTCGAGGCCCCGGAGGCGCAGGCGTGGGGCGAACGCCTGTCGGCGGTGCTGGCGGTGATCTACCTCGTGTTCACCGAGGGCTACGCCGCCACGGCCGGCGACGACCTGATCCGCCGCGAGCTGGCCAACGAGGCGCTGCGCCTGGGCCGGGTCCTGCTCGGACTGCTTCCCCGGGAGCCCGAGGTCGCCGGGCTGGTGGCGTTGATGGAGATCCAGGCCTCGCGGTTTTCGGCCAGGATCTCCCGGGACGGCAGTCCGATCCTTCTGGCCGACCAGGACCGTTCGCGCTGGGACCACTCGCAGATCATGCGGGGGCGTCGGGCGTTGGAACGTGCCGATGCACTGCGGCACGGTCGCGGCTTCTATGCCCTCCAGGCGGCCATCGCCGAATGCCACGCTGTGGCACGGAGCGTGGGGGAAACCGACTGGGACAGGATTGTGCTGCTCTATGGGGCCTTGTTCAGCCTTGCACCGGGACCCGTCGTCGAGCTGAATCGGGCCGTGGCGGTCTCGATGGCCGAAGGCCCGGATGCGGCCCTGCGCATCGTCGACCACTTGGCAAAGCAGGGGGCACTGGCCAGTTCGCATTTGTTGCCGAGCGTGCGCGGGGAATTGCTGGCCCGATTGGGACGCAACCCCGAAGCCGTGGCCGAATTCCACTTGGCGGCCTCGCTGGTCGGGAACAGGCGCATGGGCGCAGTCTTCCGGGCGAAGGCGGAGGACCTTCAATCCAGGTCTTCGGGGGAATTAGGACGGCCCCCACAGTGACGGCGAATCTCTGTGGGGGCCTAACCGCCGCCCCTTTGAGAAAAGGTGCATTGGCTTTCATGAACACTACAGCCTTTGCACCCCGAGACCGTCATTTCCGGGGCGTGATACGCACTACATTCAAGAGGCAATGAGCGGATTGAGCCTAGCGGCCGATGCAGTTTTCGTAGGAATAGACCACGATCTGCACCCGGTCGCGTAGCTCGAGCTTGCGCAGGATCGCCCCGATGTGGGTCTTGACCGTTGATCCGCTCAGGAACAGCTTCTCGGAGATCTCTTGGTTGGTCAGCCCCAACGCCACGGCGGCGAACACCTCCCGCTCCCGCTCGGTCAGCTCCAGGTAGGGCAGGGGAACATCGGGCACCGGTGCGGGCTCGTCGCGCAACAGCGCGGCCAGGGACTGCGGGGCGATCACTGCGTTGCCGCCGTTGACCGCGCGAATCGATTCGCAAACGAACTCGGGAGTGCTGTCCTTGAGGATGAAGCCGCTGGCCCCGTGCCGGATCGCGGTGGCAGCATGTTCGTCCCAGTCGAAGGTCGTGAGCATGATGACCTTCGGGAGCTTGTCGAAGCGCCCCGTCGCGTCCTCGAAGATCTTGCGGGTGGCCTCGACGCCGCCCATCGGCGACATCTGTACGTCCATCAGCACCACGTCGGGTTCGTGGACGGCGATCGCTCCCAGGGCCTCGGTGCCGTCGGTAGCCTGCGCCACCACGGCCATGTCAGGCTGGGCGCCGATGATCACCGCCAGGCCGGAACGAAAAAGTTGCTGGTCATCGACCAGCGCCACGCGAATCTGCGGTTGGTTCAACGGGTGGTCCATTCGTGGTTGAGCGGAAAGGTTGCGGCAATCGTGAACAGATCGGGGGCGCCGGCGACCCCGTCCTCGGTATTGATGCTCAGGGTGCCTGACATACTAGCCAGGCGCTGGCGCATGCCGGCAATGCCGGTCCCGGCGCGCTTGGAGAGGACCGATGCCTCGAAATAGTTCGTCAGGCTCAGCGTATAGCTCGTGGCGCCCCAGTAGTGCCTGACGTAGATCGGGGTGGTGGCGCAGCCGTGGTGCAGCGCGTTGGCGAGCATCTCCTGGATGATCCTGCGGGTGGCAGGAACGATGTCGGCCGGCAACGGCACCGGCTCCCCCAGCGTTTCCTCGCTGACCTCGTATCCGGTGCCGCGCACGTTCTGCAGGATGGCAGAGATCTCCGAGACCGCCGGGTGCAGCAGGCCCATCTGCGCGGTCTGCAGTGCCAAGCTGCGCGTTGCCGTCGACACGGCCTGCCTGGCACCGGACCGTCTGGCGCCCATCGCCCCGGTGTCCACGACCCTGGCATCGGTCGACTTGGTTTCCGCGGTTTGCGACAGCACCTGGCGCACCTCGCCCAGGGATCGGCGGGCAGCCTCGGCGATGGTCCCGGTCGTCTCGCGGATGCGAACCACATCGGCGTCGGGGATGAAGCGGATCGAGTCGGCCTGGGCAATGATCACGGCCAGGGAGTGGCCCACGACGTCGTGCACGTCGCGAGCCAGGGCCGCGTTCTCCGAGCGCAACCGGGCCAGTTCCAGGGCGCTGTCCGCTTCCTCCCGCGCCCGCGCCGATCCGCGTTCGGCCGTCTGTTTCCCGGCAAGGAGCCGCAGCAACAGGCCCAACAGCCACGGCAGCGTCAGCACCGATGCAACCACCACGAAGACCGCGATGACTTGGTTGTTGGTGGGCCAGGCGTTTGACTCCATGGCGCGGAAGAGCGGATCGGAGACCCAGGAGCCGATCCGGCCGATGTAGGCGGTGCCGAGCACCGATCCCGCGGCAATCGACAGGCCCGCGCACAAAACCCACAGCCGTGTGCCGTACCTGGCGGCAATTCCCACCACGTACAGTGCGGCCAGCTGGGCGAGGTCGACGTCCACTCCACGGAGCATCTGCAACAGCGTGCCGACCCAGACCAACGCGAGCGCCACCCCCGGCAAGACCCGCGCGCAACCGATGGCCACGGCGGCGGCCAGCACGAAGAACGACGTGTCGCCGAGGTAGTTGCCCGAGTACGAGCCCCATAGCAGGAACTCGTGGCAGAAAACCACGAGGGCCAGAAAAAGGGCCGCGGCCGTCACATCGGAGCGCCACCCCCAACGCCCGCGCCAACGAACCGGCTCGTAATAGTCGGCTTCCGCGCTCACCGCTGCCCCGCCGATGCCGGCACGGTCATTGCCTGGCCGGGCGGCCGCCGTTTACGCGGGCAGCTGGGGTTCAGTGCGGGCATTCCGGCCCGACAAGGGCCCGCGGGGCGGGAAACACAATGGTGCATGGTCCTACCGTAGACGCCCGGGCCGGCCGGCGAGTCACCCGCAGGTACCGAACGGATCAGACCCAGGTACCGGTTTCGCCGGTCCACGCCCGGTCCTGGGCTCGATGCGCACGGCAGGGAACGGGAGAAGACTTGGGGTCATGATGAGATTCCCCTCGCAGATCCCATGCTCGCGCACGACCAAGGTCACGCGCGTGGCCGTCGCCCTTGCCGCACTGGCCGTCCTTGCCGCCTCGATATTCGGCCTTTCACATGCCCTGCAGCCGGTGCCGGACGAGCCGCCGGACGGGTGGCACGCACCGACCGGATTCCGCGCCGGCCATAGCCCGATTCCCGCGATTTCCGCACTCTGAACCCGGGGCAGGAGGAGCCTGGCCTTCGTTACATCCAGCGCACGTGCTGCTCCCGGAATTCCTTCTCCCTGGACGTGGCCACCAGCTTGATGAGTTCCAGTGGGAGCGGCTCGTCGTGGGGAAGCTGGATCGAGCCCTTGCCCAGCGTGTAGCCGACCAGCTCCCCGGCGAGCGCCGCGCGTGAGCTGGGCGTGGTGTAGAGGTTGATGTGCTTGGAGAACACCGCGTAGGCCACCAGGATGGTGTCGTCCACGAAGGCAGGTTGCCCCCACTTGATCTGCACGCTGGCGTGGGGCAGCGTCTCGCACAGCGCCTGGTGCAGTGCCCTGGCGCGGGGCTGGAGTTCGGCGGGAACATTGCCGAGGTACTCCTCGGGGGTGGCGCCCTTGATCTTGGCCATGGTGCTCCTTGGGGGGGGTTCAGGAAGGGTGCCCCTCGATGGCAGGGGGGGGACATCGATCTGGCTACATTCTGCCCCATGGGGACCCCGGGAGATCCTCCTGCTCCCCCTGCCCTTGGAGCAGGAAGCCGACTAATCTGGATCTAGGCGTTGGTGTCGCTGGATACGGGAGTGGTCTTGATGGGCGGTGGCAATGATCCGCACGGTATTTCGCTGGTCCGCGACACGCCCTGCGGCCCGGTGGAAGGCGTACTCAGCGGCGGTGTGGAGCGCTTCCTGGGGATTCCCTATGCCGCCGCGCCAGTGGGCAAGAACCGTTTTGCCGTCCCCACGCTCCCGGACCCGTGGAGCGAAACCCTGGACGCCGGCGACTACGGACCCACCGCGGGACAGGTCCCCTATTCCGGGGCACTGGGCGCGCTGCTGCCCACCGTCGCCATTCCCGGCGACGGGTGCCTGAACGTGAATGTCTTTGCCCCCGCCAAGCGCACCTCGGGCTTGCGCCCGGTGCTGCTGTGGATCCACGGCGGATCGTTGCAGCATGGGTCCAACGCGCTGCCCGGCTATGACGGCACCGCCTTTGCCCGCGACGCAGTGGTCTTCGTCGCGGCAAACTACCGGCTGGGCGCCGAAGGATTCTCGCTGCTGGAGGACGCCCCGCCGAACCTGGGGCTTGCCGATGTCGTTGCCGCCCTGGAATGGACCAGGGCTAACATCGCCTCCTTCGGCGGGGACCCGGAGCAGGTCATCCTCATGGGACACGGAGCCGGCGGCACCATGGTGGCGGCACTGCTGGCACACCCGCGTGCCTCCTCGCTGTTCGCGCGCGCCATCATCCAAAGCGCCCCGCTGACCGCCTTGCCCCTGGCCCGGGCCAGACGGATGACCCAACGCATCGCCAAGGACCTGGGCATCGAAGCCACTCGGGAGGAATTCTCCGCCCGCACCCCCGCCGAGCTGCTGGCTTCCCACCTCCGGGTGGCCGCCGATTCGACGCCGTTGGATGGAGGTCCGGCCTATGGGCTGGCGATCGAGCCGCTGCTGGTGCCCCTGGATCCGCTGGAGGCCATGCTCGCCGGTGCCGGAATGGACACTCCCCTGTTGATCGGCACCACGACCCAGGAGTCCCGACTCTGGCTGGGGCCCACTGGCCGCGGCGCCAAGGTCTCCAAGGTGCAACTCGCTTTGGCACGGCGGAAGGCCGGCATCTCCAAGGAGGCGCAGCGGCTCTACGGGCGCAACCGACCCGGTGCCGGCCCAGGTGAGATCCTGGGCGCCCTGGCCACCGACAAGTTGTTGCGGGTGCCGATGTACACGCTGGCCGATGCCAGGCGCTACGCCGAAGGACAGACCCAGGTATACGAGTTCGCCTGGCACAGCCCGGTCCAGGACCTGGGCGCGGCACACCGCATGGAACTGCCCTTCGTCTTTGACAATCTGGGCACCGAGGACGCTGCGGGACTGGTGGGCGCGGAGGCACCGCATTCCCTGGCCACCGCCATGCACGAGGCCTGGGTCTGCTTTGCCACCCTGGGGTACGCCGAATGGCCACACTGGGACATCCGCCGCCCGGTGAAGACGTTCAACGGACTGGGCAACGACGTCGTCTTCTCCCCGCGCGACGACGAGGCAGGCGCGATCGGCTGACGCCGTGATCCACCGCTGACCCCGCCCCGTACCCCGCCACGGTGCTTCCCGCGGCCAACCCCCGGTGGCGTCGCTGCCGGTTACGGGCATCGGCTAGCGTAGCTTGGGGAATGAACAGCGAAATTCGGGGAAAGTTGCATACATGTTTACAGGTGCCTGGTGGTGGGCGACCGCGCTGGTGGTCCTGGATTTGGCCATTCGCGTCCTTGCCGTGATCTTCGTCCCGCGCAACCGCCGCCCCACCTCCGGGATGGCGTGGCTGCTGGCCATCTTCCTGATCCCCTACTTCGGGGTCATCGCCTTCCTGCTGATCGGTTCGCCCAAGCTCCCGCGAAAGCGCCGCGAGGTGCAGGAGGAGATCAACACGTTCATGCGCTCGATCAGCGCCGAGGAACGCCACGACGAATCCCGCGGGAAAAACCCTGCCTGGTTCAACTCGCTGGTGGAGATGAACAACGCCTACGGCGGCCTGCCCCTGCTGGCGGGGAATTCGGGCCGGCTGCTGGGCGACTACGAGCAGACCATCCAAACCATGGCCGAGGCCGTCGATGCGGCCACCGACTATGTCCACGTGCAGTTCTACATCCTCAGCGTGGATGCGACCACCGCCGGGTTCTTCGAGGCACTGGAACGGGCCATTGCGCGCGGGGTGCGGGTG
This sequence comes from Paeniglutamicibacter sp. ORCA_105, assembly GCF_045798545.1. Taxonomy (NCBI): domain Bacteria; kingdom Bacillati; phylum Actinomycetota; class Actinomycetes; order Micrococcales; family Micrococcaceae; genus Paeniglutamicibacter; species Paeniglutamicibacter sp. ORCA_105. Next base: position 75,014 of record NZ_JBIXLM010000019.1, read on the forward strand.
AACGTGATGCTTGACCACTGGGCCTCACGCGGCAAACCGCACTATGCTGCCACCAAGGCGCGCCTGGATGCGATGGGCGCGGACTGGCGACTGATGCTCCCCCTGCAGCCGTTGAACGGCAAGTTCCAGCGCCCGGACCTGCGCAACCACCGCAAGATCCTGGTCATTGACGGCACCGTCGGCTACATGGGCTCGCTGAACATGATTTCCCGTGACTACAACGTGAAGAAGAACATTGCCCGCGGCCTGAAGTGGAAGGAACTGGTCCTGGAGCTGCACGGACCGGGCGTGGCCACGCTGGATGCGGTGTTCATCTCCGACTGGTACTCCGAGACCGGGGAGGTCATCATCGAGGGCGTGCGCCGGGCGGAGCTGGTGGCCAGCGGCGATTCGCTGGGCCGGCTGGGCACAGCGCTGATCGACCACCGCGAAGAGCGCGGAACCATGCTCACCCAGGTGGTCCCCTCGGGCCCGGGGTTCGAGCGCGAAAACAACCTGCGGCTCTTCCTGGGGCTGATCCACGCGGCCCAAAAACGCATCGTGATCACCTCTCCCTACTTCGTGCCCGACGAATCGCTGATGTACGCGGTCACCTCCGCTGTCGCCCGCGGTATCCCTGTTGACCTCTTTGTCTCCGAAATCGGGGACCAGGCGCTGGTCTACCATGCGCAGCGTTCCTACTATGAGGAGTTGCTGCGCGCCGGGGTGCGGATCTACCTCTACCCGGCCCCGTACATCCTGCACGCCAAGCACTTCACCATCGACGACGAGACTGCGCTGATCGGATCCAGCAACATGGACATGCGTTCCTTCGGCCTGAACATGGAGGTCTCGATGTTGGTGCGCGATGTCGGCTTCGTGGACCAGATGCGCAAGGTCGAAGACGACTATCGCGAGGTCAGCCGGCTGCTCACGCTCGAGGAATGGCTCAAGCAGCCGTTGCGCTCCACGGTGCTGGACAATCTGGCCCGCCTGACCTCAGCGCTGCAGTAGCAGCACCCCCCGTTCACCACCGACAGGGCAATCACCCCGCCCCGTGCAATCCTTGCCGTCCGGTTCGCACCCGCCCGCGCGACTCCGAGATGTGGGGATTGCTGATCTCCACCAAGACAGGGCTTCCAGCCGGCACCATCTACCCGCTGCTCGAGCGCCTGGAGGGTGCCGGCTTCCTTCAATCGCGCCGGGAAACCGGCGTCGATCGCCCCGGCCAGCGCCGGCGGCTCTATTTAATGCTTCCCGCCGGGCGCGATTGGGCCGACGGCCAACTGGATCGGGCCACCGCACAGGGACATACGGAGTCTTCATGAACAAGATCGGGCGTCGCCTCCACATGGCGACCCGCCTCACCTCGGCTTCCGAACGCGCCAGATATGGGGAAGAGTGGCAAAGCGACATCCGGTCGTCGGATCCAGCCGGTGAAAGCGCCGAGCGAATCAAAAGGGAGCGGCACCGCCCGAACCGGGCGACCCCCGCTTCGGGGATCGCTCGTGTCGTGGCGTTACCGCTCCCTCGAAGGCTCCTCGCCTCCGTCAGGAGGCAAGCGCCGGGGCGTTGTCCGGGTTACTGAAGCATGGTCCGGTCATCGAGCTGGGCACCCTTGATCTTCTCGAACTCGTGCAACAGGCCGGGAACCGTCATCTTGGCCTTCTGTGCCGAGTCCAGGTCCAGGATGATCTGTCCGTCGTGCATCATGATCAGTCGCGTGCCCAGGCGCAGGGCCTGTTCCATGTTGTGCGTGACCATCAACGTCGTCAGCTGGTGGCGCACGACGATTTCCTCGGTCAGCCGTGCCACCAGTGCCGCACGCTGCGGATCCAGCGCCGCGGTGTGCTCGTCGAGCAGCAGGATCTTGGGTCCGGAGAACGTGGCCATGAGCAGGCTCAGCGCTTGGCGCTGGCCACCGGACAGCAGCCCGACCTTGGCCTTGAGCCGGTTTTCCAGGCCGAGTTCCAGCGAGCGCAATTCCTCCACGAACATCTCTCGCTTGCGCTTGGTGACACCGGAGGCCAATGCACGCAAGGTGCCGCGGCCCAGGGCCAGCGACATGTTCTCCTCGATGGTCATGTTGGGCGCGGTGCCGGCCATCGGGTCCTGGAAGACCCGGCCGATGAATCTGGCACGGGAGTGGTCGGGAAGCTTGGTCACGTCCTTCCCGGCGATGCGCACCGCCCCGGTGTCGGGGCGAAGCTTGCCGCCCACCATGTTCAGCACCGTGGACTTGCCCGCCCCGTTGGAGCCGATCACCGTGACAAACTCGCCGTCGGTAAGCGTCAGGTTGATGTCGCGCAGCGCCTTGCGCTCATTGACGGTTCCGGGGAAGAACGTCTTGTTCAGGTTGGTGATCTCAAGCATCGACGCCCACCTCCTTTTTGTCGTCGGTGGTGACGGACTTGCTGCGGATGCTGATGCGGTTGGCGAACTTCCCGAAGCCCTTCCACTGTGGCAGAAGCAGGGCGATGACCACCAGGACCGCGGAAATCAGCTTCATGTCGTTGACCTCGAGTCCGGCATTCAGCGCCAGCTGGATGACCAGGCGGTAGGCGACAGAGCCGAAGACGACGGCCAGCGCGGCAATCCAGATGAACTTCTGGCCGAAGATGGCCTGGCCCACGATGACCGACGCGAGGCCGATCAGGATGACGCCGATGCCCATGCCGATGTCGGCGAAGCCCTGAAACTGGGCGATGATCGCGCCGGAGAGCCCGACCAGGCCGTTGGAGAGCGCCAGGCCCAGGATCTTCTGGTTGTCGGTGTTCACGCCGAGGGAACGGATCATTTCCTCGTTGTCGCCGGTGGCTCGCATGGCCAGGCCGACGTCGGTGCGCAGGAACCACACGATGGCCGCCACGGCGACCAGGCAGCCCAGGAACATCAACCCGATGGAGGTCCAGGTCCCCAGCCACTGGTTCTCGCGCAGGAAGGTCAGCACCGTGGTCTCGCCCAGAAGCGGGACGTTGGCCTTGGTCATGATGCGCAGGTTGATCGAGTACAGCGCGATCATGGTCAGGATACCGGCCAACAGCCCGTCGATTTTGCCCTTGGTGTGGAGCAGGCCGGTGATGACACCGGCGATGGCGCCGATGAAGAATGCGATGGCGGTGGCAATGAACGGGTTGACGCCATTGACAATCGAGATGGATGCGACTGCTGCGCCGGTGGTGAAGCTTCCGTCAACGGTCAGGTCGGGGAAGTCGAGTATGCGGAAGGTCAGGTAGACCCCGAGTGCCATGATCGCGTAGATCAGGCCTAGTTCAACCGCGGTGATCATGGTGGATCCTAGCGTCTTGTGTATTGGGTAAATGTTGGTGGCCGGTCGGAGCAAGCCGACCGGCCACCGGGTGGAACGCGTTGGCGATCGGGTTTACTTGTAGGTCTCTGCAGCCTCGGAGAGCATGTCCTCCGGGAAGGTCATCCCGATCTTCTCCGCAGCAGTGGTGTTGACGTACAGCTCGACCTGGGTGATGGTCTCCACCGGCATCGTTGCGGCTTCGGCCTCGCCCTTGAGGAGCTTCACGGCCATTGCAGCGGTCTGCTCGCCGAGCTTCTCGTAGTTCAGGCCGTAGGTGGCGGTGGCACCGCGCTTGACGGACTCGCCGTCGGCGGAAATCACCGGGATCTTCTTGTCCTGGGCGGTCTGCAACAGGCCTTCCAGAGCGGAAACCACAGCGTTGTCGGTCGGCACGTAGAACGCATCGACGTTCAGGCCCGAGGCTGCCTGCTGGACCTCGGAGGAAGCCGAGATGGCCTTCTCTTCGATGGTCAGGCCGAGTTCGGCCGCTGCGTCCTTGGCCCACTGGACCTGGACCCCGGAGTTGACTTCGCCCGAGGAGTAAACGATGCCAACGGACTTGGCTTCCGGCTTGATCTTCTTGAGCAGCTCAAGCTGTTCCTTGACCGGGTTCTTGTCCGAGGTGCCGGTGACGTTGGCTCCCGGTGCTTCCAGGCTGGAGACCAGCTTGGCTTCCAGGGGATCGGTGACGGCGGAGAAAACCACCGGGATGTTCGTGATCGACTGGGCCGCGGCCTGCGCGGTCGGCGTGGCGATGGCCAGGACCAGGTCCATGTCACCGTCGCTGGCGAACTTGCCCACCATTGCAGTGTTGGTGGCCTGGTCGGCCTGGGCGTTGGCGAAGTCGTACGTGACCTGGTCGCCCTCGGCGTAGCCGGCGTCGGTCATGCCCTTCTTGAAACCGGTCACCACGGCATCAAGGGACGGGTGGGACACATACTGGGCAATGCCGATCTTCACCGGGCCGGCCGCGGCCGAGGAACCGGTGGCCTCCGGCGTGCTGGATCCGCCACAGGCGGTGAGCACCAATGCGGTGGCTGCGACCGAGGCTGCGATCTGTAGGGACTTGAAGATTTTCATTGTGTTCCTTTCATGACGTGCGAGTGTCATGCCTGGCGTTCGGTTTCGGCCAATTCCGGGCAATTTTCAGGAGTTTGTACATCCTCGTCCAAACGGCAGGAAGTTCCCCTCATGAATTGCTTCGATACTACATGTGAAGCTACTCACATTTCTTCCATCTACCCTGAATTGCAAGACAAACGGTGATGCATTCATCATCTTGCCATGCATCTTTCATCAATCGCCATCGATAAACGGACAATTGGTATCCCAGTGTCTCGAGAATCAGACGGTACCGTGGACAAAGCCGTGTCTTGACACCTCAAACGCCAAGAAACGGATGACCGGCCGCTGATCCAAGGCACCGTGCCACGCGTCCGGCCCGACGGCCGGGCAGGCACTGGCCGCCGACGCCGCTGGCATAGACTTGGGTCATCATGGCCCTGACGATTTCCTATCCCGAAGCCCTTCCCGTTTCCGCGCGACGCGATGACATCATGTCCGCCATCAAGGACAACCAGGTGGTCATCGTCGCCGGTGAAACCGGTTCCGGCAAGACCACCCAGCTGCCCAAGATGCTCTTGGAGCTGGGCATGGGCGAACGCGGGATGATCGGGCACACCCAGCCGCGCCGCCTGGCCGCGCGCACCGTCGCCGAACGGATCGCCGAGGAACTGGGAACCAAGATCGGCGAGGACGTCGGCTTCCACGTGCGCTTCACGGGCGAGGTCTCCCGGGCCACCAAGGTCAAGGTGATGACCGACGGCATCCTGCTGGCCGAGATCCAGCGCGACAAGCTGCTGAAGAAGTACAACGCCATCATCATCGACGAGGCCCACGAACGCAGCCTCAACATCGACTTCCTGCTCGGCTACCTGCGCCGGATCCTGCCCAAGCGGCCGGATCTGAAGATCGTCATCACCTCCGCCACCATCGACCCCCAGCGCTTTGCCGAACACTTCGCCGCCCCCGGGCCCGAGGGCGAGGAACCGGTACCCGCGCCCATCATCGAGGTCTCCGGCCGCACCTTCCCCGTCGAGCTGCGCTACCGGCCGTTGAACCCGGCCGACGGCATGGACGATGACGAGCTGGACCCCGACGCCCAGGCCGAGGACCGCGACCCGCTGGACGCCATCGCGGAGGCCGTGGACGAACTGGCCGCCGAGGCGCCCGGGGACATCCTGATCTTCTTCCCCGGCGAGCGGGAGATCCGCGACGCCGCCGAGGTGCTGCGGGCCCGCGTGAAGACCAACCGGCGCCTGGCCGGGACCGAGATCCTGCCGCTGTTCGCCCGGCTCTCGCTGGCCGAGCAGCACCAGGTCTTCAACCCCGGGAAGAACCGGCGCATCGTGCTGGCCACCAACGTCGCGGAGACCTCGCTGACCGTGCCGGGCATCAAGTACGTCATCGACACCGGCACCGCCCGCATCTCGCGCTACTCCCACCGCACCAAGGTCCAGCGCCTGCCCATCGAACGGGTCTCACAGGCCAGCGCCAACCAGCGCTCGGGCCGTTGCGGGCGCGTGTCCGACGGCATCGCCATCCGGCTGTACTCGCAGGACGACTTCGAGACGCGCCCGGAGTTCACCGACCCGGAGATCCTGCGCACCAACCTGGCCGCGGTGATCCTGCAGATGAGCTCGATGGGAGTGGTGCGCACCGCCCGCGACGTCGCGGACTTCCCCTTCGTCCAGCCGCCCGATGCCAAGTCGGTCAACGACGGAGTGGCACTGCTGCGCGAGCTCGGGGCCCTGAACACCGGCACCGAGGCCACCATCACCAAGGTCGGTTCGCAGCTGGCCCAGCTGCCGGTGGACGTGCGCCTGGGCCGGATGATCGTCGAAGCCGGCTCAAGGGGCTGCGCCAAGGAGGTCATGGTGCTCGCCGCGGTGCTCTCCATCCAGGATCCGCGCGAGCGCCCCAGCGAGGAAACCGGCAAGCGCGAACGCGCCGCCGAAATGCACAAGCGCTTCATGGATGCGAAGTCCGACTTCTCCTCCCTGCTGAACCTCTGGCGCTACCTGCAGGAAAAGCAGAAGGAGCTTTCCTCCTCGGCCTTCCGCCGGCTGTGCAAGAACGAATACATCAACTACCTGCGCGTGCGCGAGTGGCAGGACCTCTTCACCCAGCTGCGCCAATTGGCGAAGCCGCTGGGCATCACGATCTCCCCCGAGCCGGTGGACCCCGCCGTCCACGAGGACGCCATCCACATCTCCCTGCTCTCCGGCCTGCTGGGGCATGTGGGTTCCTGGGACGAACGCAAGCGCGAATACGTCGGCGCCCGCGGCACCCGTTTCTCCGTCTTCCCGGGTTCGGCCCTGTCGCGGAAGAACAGCGAATGGGTCATGGCCGCCGAATTGGTGGAGACTTCCCGACTCTGGGCCCGCACCGTGGCCCGACTGGACCCCAAGTGGGTCGAGGAGGTCGCCGGGGACCTGCTCAAGCGCAGCTACTCCGAACCGCACTGGTCGCGGAACTCCGGCGCGGTCATGGGCTACGAGAAGGTCACGCTCTTCGGACTGCCGATCGTGCCGCGCCGCCGCATCCAGTACTCGCGCGTGGACCCGGAGCTCTGCCGCGAGCTGTTCATCCGCCACGCGCTGGTGGAGGGCGACTGGAAGACCCACCACAAGTTCTTCGCCCGCAACCGCCGGGTGCTCGAGGACATCGAGGAGCTCGAGACCCGCATGCGCCGCCGGGACCTGCGGGTGTCCGACGAGGACCTCTTCGAGTTCTACGACGCGCGGCTGGGTCCCGAGGTCCTCTCCGAGCGGCACTTCGACCGCTGGTGGAAGACCGCCCGGCATCAGGACCCGACGCTGCTGGACTTCAACCCCGAGGACATGCTGGCCGCCGATGCGACGGAACTGGACGAGGACGCCTTCCCGCGGACCTGGCGACACGGCACCCTGGACCTGGACCTGGTCTACGAGTACAACCCGGCGGCCCGCGCCGGGGAATCCGACGGCGTCTCGGTGCGCGTCCCGGTGCTCTTCCTGAACCAGCTTGACCCCGTGCGCTTCCGCTGGCTCATCCCGGGGCTGCGCGTCGAGCTGGTCACCGCGCTGATCAAGTCTCTGCCCAAGGCCATCCGGAAGAACTTCGTGCCGGCCCCCGATGTCGCCCGCACCGCGGTGGCCGCGCTGGAAGCCGACTTCAACCCGGAGACCGACGACCTGGCCGCGTCCCTGGAGCTGGTGTTGCGCCGGCTCAAGGGCGTGGTGATCCCGCCCGGTTCCTGGAACTGGGAGGCCCTGCCGCCCCACCTGCGCTTCACCTTCACCGTCGTGGACTCCGAGGCCAAGATCCTGGACGAGTCCCAGGAGCTGGCCGTGCTGCAGCAGACGCTTGCCGCGGCCAACCGCTCTGCCCTGGCCCGTTCCCTGGGCGTCAAGCCAGGGGCCGCCCTGCCCACCGGGTCGGCCGGCGCCGGCGGCCCGAAGTCGGCAGTTGGCAACAACGCCAAGGGCACCGGGAAGTCCCGGGCCGCGGCGGCTGCCCCGCGCGGCAAGGGCGGCGCGGTGGCCACCACCATCTGGGAACGCAGCGGGTTGACCGACTGGGACACCGGGATCGGCGTCAACGGCGTCATCACCGAAAAGGTGGTCACGGAGGTCGCCGGGCAGCAGGTCACCGCCTACCCGGCGCTGCTGGATGAGAAGACTTCCGTGCGCCTGACGGTCTTCCGCAACCCCGTCGAGCAGATGGCCGCCCACCGCACCGGCGTCATCCGGCTGCTGCTGCTCAAGGTCCCCTCCCCCGCCCGCTACGTCCTTGACCACCTGAACAACCAGGAAAAGCTGGTCTTCACGCAGAACCCTCACGGTTCGGTGGCCTCGCTGATCCAGGACTGCACCATGGCCGCGGTGGACCGGCTGGTCCCCGAGAAGCTGCCGTTGGACAAGGCGGAGTTCGATGCGCTCTACGAACGCGTCCGAGCCGAGCTGATCGACACCGTCTTCGAGGTCACCGCCATCGTCGAGAAGGTGCTCTCCGGCACCCGGCGGATCAACAAGGAGCTGAAGTCCGCTTCCTCGCTGGCCCTGGTCAATGCGCTGAATGACGTGAAGTCCCAGCTCGAGCAGCTGGTGTACCCGGGATTCGTGGCCAACACCGGCTATGCGCAGCTGGCCCAGCTGCCGCGCTACATCGCGGCCATCGAAAAGCGGCTGGAAAAGCTCGGCACCGGGCACCTGGCGCGCGACAACGCCGCGACGCTGGACATCCAGGGACTCGAGGACGAGTACGACGCGGCGCTCGGGCAGCTGGTGTCGGGGGTGCGCACGCCCGCCCCGCTGGCGGCGGTGAAGTGGATGCTGGAGGAATACCGGGTCTCGCTTTTCGCCCAGGAGCTGGGCACCGCCTACTCGGTCTCCGCCAAGCGGATCCGCACCGCGATGCGCGAGGGACTCGCCGCGGCGAAGTAGCCCGTCCACAACGCACCTCGGCAACGCGGGGGGGGGGGGGGGGGGGGGGGGGGGGGGGGGGGGGGGGGGGGGGGGGCCGGGGGGGGGGGGGGGGGGGGGGGGGGGGGGGGGGGGGGGGGGG